>CAZWWS010000032.1:0-28316 GCA_964637445.1 uncultured Muribaculum sp. | reverse complement strand
AGTTGGTCGCGTGTGAGGTTGTATTTCGCCATTGCTTCGGGTATGGTGTAGTATTTCGGCTCTTCTGGCGTTTCAATGCCTTTAGCAATGTCGAAATGCTTTTTCGAGTAATAGACCATCTTGCCCTCTTTGCGTTTGGGGATTACATTCTTATATACAAAGGTATAGATTGCCGAAAGCGTCATTCCAAACTTTTCCTGCAACTCCGCCACGCTGTACCACTCGGTAATGCTTGCATCTGGTGCTTTCTTGGCAAAGTCGGAGTCGATATGCTTCTTGCTCCAATATGTCTTGCCACGATTGAATGTACGAGGGATATTATGCTCCTTCGCAATCTGAAATATCCAGGAATCTTTAACGCCGAACTTTTCTTTAATTTCGGATGTGGTGTAGAAATCGGTGATGGGTACTGAATCTTTTGGGTGTAGCGTCTTGTATGGTTTATTCTCAAGCATAGCATCTATATCTGTTCGTTTGATAAATGATAATCTACTACTAATCTTTGATGCTTTGAGATTCCCCGCTTTAACCATATTATACACAGCCTGACGAGATAGTCCTAATAGTTTCCCAGCTTGGGCAAATGATAGATACTCTTTGTCCTTTACATTTTCTATTGGCTTCTCCAATTTGATTGATAGAGTTTCTGCTTCAGCCTGCTTTACTCTTTTATCTCGCACTGCTTGTTTGTAGGCGAGATTGGCACAACGGTGGGAACAATACTTTGTAGATACTTTTTGAGCCTCAAACTCAATCCCACACCATTGACAAATCTTTGTGATTCTAATACTGCTTGCTGCCATTTTTACATCGTTTTTAATGTTTATTTCTCCCGTATTTTGTCAACTATCGTAAACCATTGTCAACCATAGTCAACATTCTCCATCACCTCGCCAAGCACAAAGTGCTGGTTTTAGTGGCGAGGTACACAGGAGGTACAAAAACAGGCGTAAAAAGGCTTAGCAACGATTAACAACGATGCTTGCACAAACAAAAATAGCACCCGTAAAGAGTGCTATATTAATCATTTATGATTGATTTAACTATTAGACAACCAATCACTTACTTACCGATGCAGAAGTGGGAGAATATGTTTGAGAGGACTTCGTCGGTGGTGATGGCGCCGCCGGTGATTTCTGCGAGGTGGAAGAGGCATTCGCGGAGGTCTTGACTGATGAGGTCGCCCGGCAACGAGGCAGTAAGACCGTCTTGCACTCGCGTTATGGCTTCGAGTGCGTGGGTTAGGGCTTCGTAGTGGCGAGCATTGGTCACTATGATGTCGGCCTCGTTTGCTTCGCTGTTAATGGTCGACAATGCTTCTATCAGCGAGTCGAGATTTAGTCGCGACTTTGCGCTTATGGCTATCGATGGTATTGTCTTGAGGGCTTCGGCTAACTGCAGCGATAGTATTGCCGGAGCCTCTTTCAGTAGCGATAGCGAGTTGCCGGATGTCGTGTTGGGTTTTAAGTCGCATTTGTTGACTACGAGCACCAATTTCGTTCCTCGTTCTTCTATGAGTGGCAATATGCGAGGAGCCAACGAAGCATATTGCTCTTCGGCATTTGTAGCGTCGATAACCCATAGCACGATGTCGGCTTTGCGGATTTGCTCAAACGTTCGTTCGATACCGATGCGCTCTATTGTGTCGGACGATTCGCGTATGCCCGCCGTGTCAATAAAGCGGAATAAGCTACCACCGAGAATTATCGTGTCCTCTATCACATCGCGAGTAGTGCCGTGTATGTCCGACACGATGGCCTTTTCCTCGTTGAGTAGGGCGTTGAGCAGTGTCGATTTTCCGGCATTTGTTTCGCCTATTATGGCTACGGGTATTCCATTTTTGAGCGCATTGCCCGCCTTGAATGAGTCGACCAGTCGCGAGAGCTTTTGCTCTATTTCAGTGGCGATTTGTCGCAGTTCGCTTCGGTCGGCAAACTCCAACTCTTCGTGGTCAGCAAAGTCGAGCTCAAGCTCCATGAGCGAGGTCAGATGCAGCAAGCGGTCGCGAAGCCTGCCGAGTTCTTGCGAAAATCCGCCTCTCATCTGGCTGATGGCAAGGCGATGTGTTGCCGAAGAGGTCGAGGCTATCAAGTCGGCCACAGCCTCGGCTTGGCTGAGATCCATTTTTCCGTTAAGGTATGCACGCTGAGTGTATTCGCCCGGCTGTGCAAGCCTACATCCGCTGTCGATGAGCAGTTGCACCACGCGGTTTAATATGTATTGCGAGCCGTGGCAAGTAATTTCTGTGGTATCCTCTCCGGTGTAAGACTTCGGCCCTCGGAATAGCGACACAAGCACCTCGTCGACGATTTCATCACCGTCCTTTATCGTGCCGAATGTCAGAGTGTAAGGCTGTCGGCTGTCGAGCGATATGCTGCTGCGAGCCGGTGTGAAAATCTTGTCGGTGATGGCTATCGCTTGCGATCCGCTGACGCGAATTATGCCTATGGCGCCTCCTTGAGCTGTCGCTATGGCGCAAATGGTATCGTCGTTGAGCGGGTTTATCATCGTTTCTTGGGGATATTGCTCCATTGGTTGAACTTACATTGCGATTCCAATCTCTTCTCAAGCGAGTCGGGGAGCGACGCGAAAAAGTCATGCCCGGTTGCGGCTTCCACTTCGTCGATCGACACAGCCGCCACTTGTATTCCCCCCTTAAACGACGCATTCGGCATGATAAATCCTATAGCGCGTGGAGGATTGGTGTAGGGCGACAACACAACCTTGAAAAATCTTTTCGGCACCGACACTCTCGTGTCGCCGATATGCTCGCGGATGGTGTCGGTGAGCACCGGCCCACACACGATCACAATGGCACTGTCGGCCACAGCACGTTGGCGGCATTTCTCTTCAAGACGTTTCCATGCCCCTGTATTCAAGCTTTTGGCTTGCGGACAAATATTGGTGAGCATAAACGATTGCTGCATCGCTTGCGAGTCCCACTTCATATCGCCCGCAGGCGCCATGTGGCCGCGGTCATATCCCGAGTAGCTGTAGTCCCACGGATCCGGACAGCCCGTTACATCCGTGTCGTTCACGAAATTGTTGGCACGAGGTATATCGCCCTCCGTTTCCGTCGCAGTCAGCTCCCATGCCACCCAGTTGGGTATGTGGTGGTCGCTGTTGAACGATATGGTCATTCCTCTATATTTGATAAGCTGCTCTTTGAGCGTCGGATTAGTCACCACCGACTCCAAGTTGCCGTAAGCTCCTGTCGGCGCATCTACCGTGGTCGTCGGCTTAGCCATCAGATAGCGAGCCGTAAGCCCTATTATCGCCGTTACCAATAAAAACCATATCACCGACGTGATACTTAAGCGTGAGCGCTTCGACGACTTCCCGCTTTTCCGTGACGTGGTGCGTCGTGTCGTTTTTCGTTTCGTACTATTATTTGTTGCCATTAGTCTATTGATGTCAATTATGCACTACAAAGTTAGGCAAAACCCCCCGAATAACCAACCATCAACTGCTAATAATATGAATTAAAAACACGGCGTATATTTCCGTACTTCAATCTTTATTGCTAACTTTGTCATCGTATTAGGAAACGAAAGTTTTGTAATCCTCATCGGAGGGTATTGCAACGATAGTTACAATGCCGGATAAGATGACTGGGTAAAACCAATCGCTTGTCCGGCATTTTTTTCGTAAGCAAGATTTGATATGAAAACTGAAGCGATAGATTTTGAAAACGGAAGAGTGAAATCCTTGTTCTACAAGATTTTGTTCCCCACATTGCTCGGAACCATCTCCATGTCGGCCGTTACAGCCATCGATGGCATTTTTATAGGTCATGGTGTCGGAGCCGATGGAGTGGCGGCGGTCAACATCATTGTCCCCATCTATCAGATTGTGTCGTGTATCGGACTGATGATAGGTGTAGGCTGTTCGGTGGTCGCTTCCATCAACATGGCAAAGCAAAAACTCAAAATAGCCCGGCTGCACATCGCTCAAGCCTTGGGATTGATGTCGCTGTTATCAGCCTTATGGTCGGAGGCGTAATGGCGATGACCTACATGGTGTTTTTTTGCCGGAACACTGCGCATCGGAGGAGCAAAAATCTCATGGAGATACCTGTCATCGGCAATTCGCAACATAGCCTATCAATGCAAAATAGGTTCATCCACACTCTTGGGCGAACTGATGATGGCCGTCTTGATATTCGTAGGCAACCTCACTTTTATGAAATACTTGGGCGATGCCGGGGTAGGGGCATTCGGGATAGCCTGCTATTATGCACCCTTCTTTTTCATGGTAGGCAACGCCATCGCTCAGTCGGCACAGCCCATCATCAGCTACAACTACGGCATATCGCGATGGCGTCAAGTACATCAAGTTCGCAAGTTGCTGCTCTCCACTTCGCTCACCATTGGCGCCATAGTAGCCCTGTTGTTCGTCTTTATCCCCGACGTATTAGTGGCATTGTTTGTCGACACCCATAGCCAAGCCGGAGCTATCGCAGTAAGCGGATTCCCATACTACGCCATCGGAGTCATCTTTTTCATCCTCAACGTAGCCATCATCGGCTACTATCAGAGCGTGGAACGAATCCGTAAAGCCACGTTCTACGTCTTTCTGCGCGGATTCATCTTCTTAGTCCCCGGCTTCATACTGCTTCCGCAGTGGCTCGACGTAGCCGGTATATGGCTGGCAATGCCCACCGCAGAGATGTCCACCACTATCGTCATCCTCGCCGTCACCCTCATCTCTCGCAAATCCCTCCAACAATAAATCTCCCTCTCTCTTCGCTATCTATGAGAGAAAAAGCCATTAGTGGAATTAAGACAGTGCGTATTTAATTCGGTAAATTGGTTCGTGATTAATGTAATTGATATATTGCAAGATGGTGAACGCACTGACTTTGCTTATAATTTGAACAAAAAGACCTTCCGTTGACATAGCATAGTTTCGAATCATCAATAGAGGAATTTGTCCATTTTGCGACGTCAAAAAAATTTCATATTTTTGTACGTAAAAACAATCGGAGTATATGATAGATTGGCGATGGGATCAAGGTCGAATACTTTACTTTCAGTTTGATGTACTGAAAGTAATTGCTCGTGTCTTAATCAAATATGCAGGAAAAAACATAAATGACAATCAAATAGCATTAAACTTAAAAAGGGATTTGATAACATCTTCGGGTTTGCCATTTTTACCTGAAAATTACAAGATTAATCGAAACTATTCAAGAGTGTTTCAATGTGCGTTGTTAGCCACCACCAAAGGAAGAGGAGGCGAATTACTTGTGTCTGACATTTGCAAAGAATTGGCGGGAGACAATACTATTTTCGAATCTGCGGATGACTATCTGTTTGAAGTTATCAATCGATTTAGATTCCCTTTCCCGGCTTTTCAAGAATATCAAAATTTAGAAACAAGTATATATCCCTTTTGTGCAATACTGAAATTTCTTATTGCAAAGAAAATAAAAGGAGAAGAAGCAAGTCTCACGATTTCAGAGATCGGTAAGTATATTATTGGAAATCAATGTACTGGCATGGAGGATATTGATTACTATAAAAAATTGCAACCATCATCATATGAATTGACCGGCGACAATATGCGGCAAGTTCGTGAAATGGTTGTGTTTATAGGTCAATTAAGCTTCTTGAAAATTTTCGATAAAAAAATATTCTTGGATATATTGGGAGAGGATGATGCCAAGGTATTGCTAACACAATTGATTAAACCCATCCCAAATACTCGATTTGAGGATAATGTTGAAGAATTTATTTCTATTACATCAATAAAACAGAGTATTATTATTCCTGGGCAAGTATCAGTTGTTTCGACGAGTGGAATATCATTACCTAATACTGATATTTCAGATATTGAATTTGTTGAAGGTCGTAGAAAACGTGTTCACCACCTACGCATAGAAAGAAGTCCGATGTTGAGAAGAATCTATATACAATTGCACCCGAAACCAATCTGTGATGCTTGTAAATGTAATATAAAAGAAAGATATCCATGGACCGACTATATGCTTGATTTACATCATCTGTTACCATTATCTTCTGTGGTTAGAACATTGGAAACGGGTACATCATTGTCTGATATGGTCGGATTATGCCCTTCGTGTCATAGGCAGTTCATTCATATTATAGTAAATGGTTAAAAGAAAATTCAGTTGAGGATTTTAGAAACAGGAAAGAGGCAATGGATGTTTACTTAAATGCGATAAAAGAGATTGCATAATGAACTTAAGACGACAAACACAAGAACAACTTCTGAATCGGTCATTACAAACTGGGGCTAAATTAAGTGATGTTTTGTCTATGGCTGGATTGTCGTATGAGGACTTTAGGTACTTAGATTCCACTGAGTTTAAATCATATGATGATACAGATAGACATATTTCTATCGATGACATCATACCATCAAATGAGGGAATCCCCGCGGTAAGTTTTTTCTCTGGAGCCGGTGGTCTTGATGTTGGTTTTCAATATGCCGGGTTTAATAATATTATCTCAATTGAACATATGGAATTATTTTGCAACACTTTGCGATTAAATAATCCTGATAAGATTGTTATTGGACCGCCACAACATATAGGAGATATAAGCCAACGGAATGAGATTGAAACAACTTTACGCTCTCTTGGTGTAGAGACTCCTTTTAACGGGGTATTTCATGGGGGACCTCCATGCCAATCATTCAGTATTGCTGCTAATCAAAGATTCAGCAAAAATGGAGGGAATTTCAAAAGGATTGGTTTTGCAGACCAAGAAAAAGGGATGTTATTATTTGACTATATTTGGTTCATAAAAAAATTTAGACCACTGGCATTTTTAATAGAAAATGTGGGTGGTATTACTGAATTTGATGATAATGAGCTGATTGCAAATTCTCTCAACGATTTGCGTGAGATTGGTTATAAAATTGAAAATCCACAAATATTGGATGCAGCATATTTTGATGTCCCGCAACATAGAAAACGTTGGATTGTACTTGGAACTCGTGGGCATAAATACATAGAATATCCAAAGCCAAATTTGGAACCGATGAGTTGTGGTTTTGTATTTTGCAAGCCAATCAATAATATACCCAACCATATCACGCGTATGCATAAAGCCGATTCAGTACTTCGCTATATGCTTTTATCTCCGGGACAAAGAGATCAACTTGGTCGTGTTGATAGATTGGATCCGGCTAAACCGTCAAAAACGGTGATTGCAGGAGGCGTTAAAGGAGGGGGACGTTCTCACTTGCATCCGTTTATCCCAAGAACAATTTCTGTCAGAGAATGTGCTCGACTGCAAACATTTCCGGACTGGTATACGTTCACAGGAACAACAGCAAGGCAATTTACACAAGTTGGGAATGCTGTTCCTCCAATGTTAGCATATAAATTAGCTTTACAAATTAAAAAAGCTATTTTTGAGGATTGGATTAATGGTATTAAGTAGCGTGTCTTAATTATCTGAATTAGGTGCATAAAATGTATATGCTTTTTTCATGGGAAGGACTTATGTATTCACTATGGATAGCATAGGACACCATACTTCATAGAGATAATTCTGCTATGACATCGGTTTCATTGTCTTTATGGATTGCGCCGTGGTGATATATTCAAAGCCCTCAGCACTTCCGAAGCCTCAGTGCCCGGTGCTATTTTTATTACCGACTGATCTTTTGATAACCAAAGCAATTGCTTCTTGGCATATACGCGAGTGTTTTTCCCTATTCGCGCTATCGCTGTGTCGCGATCCATCGTCCCGTCAAAGTATGCAAACATCTCTTTGTATCCTACCGTGTTGAGCGAATTAAGATGTCGCAGATGATACACACTTCGGGTTTCCTCCTCCAATCCGGCCTCTATCATGGCGTCGACGCGACGATTGATGCGGTCAAACAACGTCTCGCGTTCATAGTCGTAGGCCACCTTTATGATGTTGAAATCGCGACTTTTTGCCTCTCCGGTGCATAGCGACGAATACGCCACTCCGGCCTCTAAACACACCTCAAGAGCATGCGTCAGCCGCTTATGATTGTTCAAGTCTACGCGAGCATAATATTCGGGGTCGAGCGTGTGCAGTTCGCTCCTTATCAGTTCTATACCGCCTCGCTCCATCAGCCATCTCACTTCGGCTCTCACGCGGTCGGATATCGTGGGTATGTCGTCGATGCCGCGTGTCACCGCATCGATATACATCATCGAGCCGCCACACATCACCTGCACCGGCGACTGCTCCCACAGCGTGGGGAGCAGAGCCATCACATCCTCCTCATACTTCGCTGCGCTATAATAGTCACCGAGGTCGAGGTTGGCAATGAAATGATGAGGTGCTGCGGCTAATTGCTCCGGCGTCGGAGCGGCTGTCCCGATTGGTATTTGGCGAAACATCTGCCGCGAGTCGGCCGATATAATGTCGCATTTAAGAAGTCGGGCAAGACCGATCGACATATCGGTCTTGCCCGAACCTGTGGCTCCGGTCACGACTATAAGTGTGCGTTGTTTAGTCATGCCGTTGTGTGAGATATTATCGTTGTGCCACCAATCGGGCTATCTCGATGATGACTTGTGTAGCTTTTTCCATCGATGGAATGGGCACAAACTCATAGCGTCCGTGGAAGTTCAAGCCGCCGGCAAAGATGTTGGGGCAGGGGAGTCCCTTAAACGACAGCTGCGCTCCGTCTGTGCCACCGCGGATAGGCACCACTTTCGGCTCGACCTCGGCATTGCGCATCGCTTGCTGAGCGATGTCGATGATGTGCATCACCGGCTCTATCTTCTCGCGCATATTGTAATATTGATCTTTCAGTTCGAGCGAAGCGCAGTCGGGAAATTCCTTGTTGATCTTGCGCGTGAGATGCTCAAACTCTTTCTTGCGTCGCTCGAAGCGGTCGCGGTCGTGGTCGCGGATTATATAGGTGAGGGTAGTCTCTTCCACTGTTCCCTCGATGCCTACCAAGTGATAGAATCCCTCATAACCCTCGGTGTGCTCCGGTGTTTCCCAACGTGGCAGCATGATGGCAAATTGTGTGCCCACACGTAGCGAGTTGATCATCTTATGCTTGGCATATCCGGGGTGTACGTTTCGTCCCTTGAATGTCACTTTTGCCACAGCTGCGTTGAAGTTCTCATATTCAAGCTCGCCTATTTCGCCACCATCCATGGTGTATGCCCAATCGGCACCAAATTTATCTACATCAAATTTGTGAGCACCTTGACCTATTTCTTCGTCGGGGTTGAACGCTATGCGTATATCCCCATGCTTCACCTCGGGGTGCTGTATCAGATAGTCTACAGCGGTAATGATTTCGGCTATGCCGGCCTTGTCGTCTGCGCCGAGGAGTGTGTTGCCATCGGTCACTATCAAGGCTTGCCCCTTGTAGTTGAGCATTTCCGGAAATTCCGTGGGACTGAGCGTGATACCTTTCTCTGCGTTAAGCACCACATCTCCGCCATCGTAGCTCTCAACGATGCGAGGCGACACATGGCGTCCCGACATGTCGGGTGATGTGTCGAGGTGGGCTATAAATCCTACTGTTGGCACTTCATGATCGGTGTTTCCCGGCAGTGTTGCCATCAGGTAGCCATTATCGTCAAGCGATATATCTTTCAATCCGAGCGACTGTAGCTCTTTCTCTAAGTGTTGCGCAAAAATCATCTGCCCCGGAGTCGACGGGGTGAGATTGGTCTGTTCGTCACTCTGAGTGTCAAACTTCACATATTGCAAAAAACGATCAACAACGTTCATAGTTTTGGTTAGATTTAATTACTTAGACAAAGTTACGACAATCCGCCCAATCCCCCAAAAAAAAGTGGAGCTACATCAATTTTCGACATAGCTCCATATCGTAAGAATATAAATTTCTCAAATTATTCCCACTCGATAGTCGCTGATGGTTTGGGCGACATATCGTAGCACACGCGGTTCACATTCTTCACTTCGCGAAGTATGCGGTCGGTGATTTTCTTGAGGATGGGCCAATCGATCTCCTCGATGGTTGCTGTCATGGCATCTACGGTGTTGACTGCGCGGATTATCACGGGCCAATCGTAGGAGCGGGCATTGTCGCGCACACCTACCGACTTGAAGTCGGGCACCACGGAAAAGTATTGCCATACTGTCTTGTCAAGACCGGCGATGGCAAACTCTTCGCGGAGGATGGCATCTGCTTCACGCACTGCCTCCAAGCGGTCGCGAGTGATGGCGCCAAGGCAGCGCACTCCAAGACCCGGACCGGGGAACGGCTGGCGATACACCATTTCGTAGGGCAATCCAAGCTCTACACCGCAAGCGCGAACTTCATCTTTGAAGAGCTGCTTCAACGGCTCTACAAGCTCAAACTGCAAGTCGTCGGGTAGTCCGCCCACATTGTGGTGGCTCTTGACCATCTTGGCGGTCTTTGTGCCCGATTCCACGATGTCGGGGTAGATTGTGCCTTGTCCGAGGAAGTCGATGCCGTCGAGCTTGCGAGCTTCTTCTTCAAACACGCGGATAAATTCGCCACCGATAATCTTACGCTTTTGCTCCGGATCGGCCACGCCGGCGAGCTTGTCGAGGAAGCGGTCGGTTGCGTCTACATATATCAAATTGGCGCATAGTTGGTTGCGGAACACCTCTACCACGGCTTCCGACTCCCCTTTGCGCATAAGTCCATGATTTACGTGTACACACACGAGATTGTCGCCGATAGCTTTGAGCAACAGCGCTGCCACCACCGATGAGTCTACACCGCCTGAGAGCGCGAGAAGCACCTTGCGATCGCCTACCTGACGACGCACAAGCTCTATCTGGTCGTTCACAAAGTTGGTCATGTTCCAGTTGGCTTCTGCCTTGCAAGTGTCGAATATCCACTCTTTCACCGATGCCTTGATTGCCTCGATGTCGTCGGTCAGTTGCGGAAGTTTCACATCACACAATGCCTTGTCGTGGCCGGCTGCGATGACGGGTATTCCTACGTTGTAGATTTCGGGATTCACATCGATTTCCACGCCGTCGATCACATTGTTCGGGCCGCCATTGATGATCACACCTTTCACATTGGGAAGAGCTTTTAGCTCTTCGGGAGTGATGTCGTGGGGATAGATCTCGCTATACACTCCGAGCGCACGGATAGCACGTGCGAGAACGGTATTCTCGTGGCTTCCGAGGTCGAGTATCACTATCATGTCTTGTTTCATAAAGATATATGTTTATTATGATTATCTTTTATTTCCGTTTGAAAGTGCAAAGATAGTGAAAGTATTAGTAATGATGTTTAACTTACCGCCAATTTTTTTTACACAAAAAATCAAGCCCCCTCACCTATACTTTAACTCAAAAAGTAGGGTGAAAACCGCAAAAAGTAGGGAGAAAAACACTATCTTTGCACAAAAAGTAGGGAGAAAAACAAAAGAATTATGGCAGACAAATTAGAGCAACTTCTAAATAGATATCGTGAATTGGGTATTGACAGCCAGATAGACTACGACAAATTCTATCTCTACTCGTTGATTACCCATTCCACTGCTATTGAGGGGTCTACAATCACCGAACTGGAAAATCAAATAATGTTCGACCATGGTGTGAGTCTCAAAGGTAAGAGCTTGGAGGAGCAGAGTATGAATCTTGATTTGAAGGTTGCTTACGAAAAGGCTATTGAACTTGCGATGCAACATAAACCAATTACAATCGAAATGCTCATTTCGCTCTCGGCTCTTGTGATGAAGAATACCGGTAAGGAGTATAAAACCGTTCTTGGCGACTTTTCGTCGGCTCGTGGTGAGTTGCGTCTGCTTAATGTCACTGCCGGTGTTGGCGGTCGCTCCTATATGAATTATAGCAAAGTGCCTGCGAAGTTGGATGAGTTCTGTAAACGGCTGAATATCGAACGAGCAAAAGCAACGGAACTATCTGTCGATGAACGATATCTGATTACTTTCGATGCTCACTATAATCTTGTTACAATCCATCCGTGGGCTGATGGCAATGGTCGTATGGCTCGCTTGGTAATGAATATGTTGCAGTTTGAGTTTGGGCTAATCCCCACTAAGATTCTCAAAGAAGATAAGGAAGATTACATTAAAGCATTGGTCGCAACTCGCCAGGACGATGATCTTGATATCTTCAGGGAGTTTATGTCCTCTATGATGGAGCGAAATCTGAAAAATGAGATTTCTTCCTATATGGAGTCAATCGGTGAGGGTGACAGTAGGGAGGAAACTCAAAAAGGTAGGGAGAAAATCACAAAAAGTAGGGAGAAAATCGTTGCAATGCTTTCTGAAGATGGCAAGTTGAGCGCTGCAACACTTGCCGAAAAAATTGGCATATCTGCCAAAGCCGTAGAAAAGCATCTCGCCAAACTCAAAGCCGATGGCATCATCGAGCGCATCGGCCCTGCCAAAGGCGGCCACTGGAAAGTAAAATAGGGCTTCACGCATTGCATCCGGCCCTATCTTATTCCGTTTTCACTCCCATTCGATTGTGGCCGGTGGCTTTGATGATATGTCGTAGCACACGCGATTCACGCCTTTCACCTTGTTGATGATGTCGTTCGACACTTTAGCCATAAACTCGTAGGGTAGGTGAGCCCAATCGGCGGTCATAGCGTCGGTTGAGGTCACTGCGCGAAGCGCCACAGCCTGTTCGTAAGTGCGCTCATCGCCCATCACTCCCACACTTTGTATCGGAAGCAATATCACGCCCGCTTGCCACACTTGGTCATAAAGCCCCCAATCGCGTAGCCCTTGTATGAAAATATCGTCGGCATCTTGAAGTATGCGCACTTTCTCCGGAGTGATGTCGCCGAGTATGCGCACGGCGAGCCCTGGTCCCGGAAACGGATGACGCTTTATCAAATGTTCGGGCATCCCAAGCTCTCGTCCTACGGCGCGCACTTCGTCCTTAAAAAGCAAGCGCAGCGGCTCACACAAGCGGAGATTCATCTTCTCCGGGAGTCCGCCCACGTTGTGATGACTTTTGATCGTAGTGCCGGTGATCGATAGCGACTCGATGCAGTCGGGGTATATCGTGCCTTGGGCGAGCCATTTCACATCTTTTATCTTGTGGGCTTCTTCGTCAAACACATCGATAAATCCTTTGCCGATTATCTTGCGCTTGCGTTCCGGCTCGGTCACTCCGGCAAGTTCGTCGAAAAATTTCCGGCTCGCATCTACGCCGATTACGTTTAGCCCCAGACATTCATAGTCGTGCATCACATTGCTAAACTCATTCTTTCGGAGCATTCCATGGTCTACGAATATGCAAGTCAGGTTCTTGCCGATAGCTTTGTTGAGCAGCACGGCGGCCACCGACGAGTCCACGCCGCCCGATAGTCCCAGCACCACTTTGTCATTGCCGAGTTGCGCCTTAAGCTCTGCTACGGTCGATTCGATAAACGAGGCTGCGCTCCAATCCTGTTTTCCGCCGCAGATGTCGACCACGAAGTTGCGAAGCAACTGAGTGCCATCCTCGCTGTGGAACACCTCCGGATGGAACTGTACGCCCCACAATCGCTCCCCTTCGGCCTGATAGGCTGCAACAGCCACCTTGTCGGTCGATGCTATGATCTTGAAGTTGTCGGGTATTGCCGTGATGGTATCGCCATGGCTCATCCACACTTGTGAGTTCGCTCTGATGCCTTTCAATAGCGGATTTCCCGCCTCAAACCATGCCAAATGAGCGCGACCATACTCGCGTGTGCCGGCCGGCTCTACGCGTCCGCCGTTCGTATACGACATGAATTGCGCACCGTAGCAGATGCCGAGTATAGGATATTTTCCGCGGATCTCGCTCAAGTCTACCTTAAACGCATTTTCATCGTAGACCGAGAATGGACTTCCCGAAAGAATCACTCCTATCACCGATTCATCGTCATGGGGAAATTTGTTGTAGGGGACGATTTCGCAATACATGTTCAACTCTCTCACACGTCGGCCGATGAGTTGCGTCGTTTGCGAACCAAAGTCGAGGATTATTATCTTCTCTTGCATTGGTGATTGTAATGTTATCTGTTATTTTTCTGCAAAGTTACAATCATAATGCAGTATATGCAAGAAAAATGCTATTTTTTATCTCTCTTTTCTTGCAAAAAGATAATTTCAGGGCTGCGACCTTTACACATTGAAGCGGAAGTGCATGATGTCGCCATCTTGCACTACGTATTCTTTGCCTTCTACGCTCATTTTTCCGGCTTCTTTCACGGCTGTTTCGCTGCCGAGCGTCACGAAGTCGTCATATTTGATTACCTCGGCGCGGATAAATCCTTTCTCGAAGTCGGTGTGAATGATTCCGGCACATTGTGGAGCTTTCGACCCGCGGAGGAAGGTCCATGCGCGCACTTCGTCCTCGCCGGCGGTGAAGTAGGTCTGGAGATTGAGCAATGCGTAGGCCGCACGAATCAAGCGCGACACTCCCGACTCCTCAAGCCCGATTTCGTTCAAAAATTCTTGACGTTCTTCGTAGGTATCGAGTTCGGCGATTTCGCTCTCCGTTTGTGCCGCTACGATGAGTATCTGAGCATCTTCATTTTTTACGGCTTCGCGCACTGCCTCTACATATTTGTTGCCGCTTACGGCCGATGCGTCGTCCACATTACACACATACATCACCGGCTTGTTCGTCAGCAAAAACAAGTCGCGAGCAAATTTCTGCTCATCTACGGTCTCAAACTTCACCGAGCGAGCCGGCAGTCCTTGGTCAAGTGCATCTTTGTATTGACGGAGCACCTCATATTGCATTTTTGCCACCTTGTCGCCTCCCGTTTGGGCTTGCTTCTGCGTCTTAGCTATGCGGCTCTCTACGGTTTCCAAGTCCTTGAGCTGTAGCTCGAAGTCTATGATTTCTTTGTCGCGAACGGGGTCTACCGTGCCGTCTACGTGAGTGATATTGTCGTCGTCGAAGCAACGCAACACATGGAGTATCGCATCTGTCTCGCGGATGTTGGCAAGAAACTTGTTGCCGAGACCTTCCCCTTTCGACGCTCCTTTCACCAAGCCGGCGATGTCTACAATCTCTACCGTCGCCGGTACCACGCTCCGCGGATTGCACATATCCACAAGCTTATTGAGACGATCATCAGGTACGGTGATCACACCCACGTTTGGCTCAATAGTGCAAAATGGGAAATTGGCCGATTGTGCCTTTGCGTTCGACAGACAGTTGAAAAGTGTTGACTTACCTACGTTGGGAAGTCCTACGATACCACATTGAAGTGCCATATAATGTTCCTTTTTTTATTTCTTGGAAGTTATTTATATTTATTTCAAGTTGCAAAGTTACGAATTTTTATCCGTCTAACCTACACCTAAATCAGTGTTGTTCAATAGCACCTCTATTTGTGGTGCATCTTTTATCGTCGGATAGATTTCCTTTTCAAACCATTCGGCGAGTTTCTCATCGCGCCTTTCCTTGGTCGTATTGTTGCAAAACAGGTTGACGCTGAAATATTCAAAGTGTTTCTCTGCAAGACGGATATCCTCTCTGATCGACTCCTTGCTTTGTCCTTCCACGCAGCAGAGCAGACACACTCCTTGAAAGTATCTCGCCACTTCCTCGGCGGTCACATCGGCTCCTACGCCCTTATTCCATCTCTGGCGCTGTTGCGGGTCGAATGTCTCAATGCCGCAACGAAATTTCACCTTTGCCGTCGGAAATCGCGATGCAAACTTCGCCAACTGATGCCGATACATCCAGTGCATTTCCACCCACAGCGTGTGGATATGCTTCTCCTCAATGATTCGGCCTATCAGAGCCAATGTATCCTCGTCAAGCTCGATGGCTGAGCCGGAGTTTATCACGTCGAGCACACCCGTTTCCCCGGTCACGTGCATCAGCGCTTCGCGATTTATCTCAGCTGCCGCCTCGCTTGTGTCGGTGTGATAGTCGCAGAATGTGCAGCGTCGCCAGCGACATCCGCTCCCTTGCAGCAGCACAAACTCTCTCGCCATCTTAGCCGTTATCAGCGAATATCTCTCCATCTTTGACATCAGAACTTATTACGCTTAAGCCACGCGATCACGGCGTAGGCCATCGGCGTACCCATCGTTGCCTCTATTGTGAGTTTCGACACATACTGAAACGCCAACATCATCAATAAGTCGTGAGTCGACACCGTCCCCGCAAATGCTATCAGCACAAAGGGTAGGGTGTCAAACACATAGCCCACCGCCGAGCTGCCTATCGTGCGCACCCACAGCCGCCGGCCGCGCATCTTGATCTTTATGCGCTCCATCACCCATGCGTTCGACAACTCGCCAAGCAAGAAACCGGTCAACGAGCCAAGCACGATGCGTGGCACATAGGTAAACACATGATTGTATGCTCCCGCCGTTTCTGCCAAATAATCCGGCGATGGCATCCACACGCCGATTTGCGTACACACCACCAGCACGATGTTGCACACAAACGTGATCCATATCACACGTCGAGCCATTCTGTACCCCCATATCTCGGTGAGTACATCGCCAAGCATATATGCAAATGGAAATGTGATTGTCCCGGCATCAAAGTAAACCAACCCGAAAAAGCTGATCACTTTTACCGCCATAATGTTGGAAACCAAATAGAGCGTCACAAATAGTGCCGTGACTATCATGAGCGACTTAGGGTCGCTCGCTCGGTTTTTGAAAGGGTTTTCCGATACCTTATCCATAATGTATGTGTTTAAAACGTTGTTCTCGACTGCAAAATTACAAAAAAAGCGAGAGCCGACAAAATCCGACTCCCGCTTTGCACATTTGAGTGCCCTGAATTTTATCTAACCGCTACTTTGCTGTGGCTGACAGCCGATGCCGTTGCCACTTCCACGATATATACTCCTTTTGCGCAGTCGATTGTGCCGGTTGTGGCTTCGGGACAGCTTTCTGCCACCATCTTACCGGTGAGGTCATACAATCTGATCTGTGCGATGTCACTCTCTGCAGCAACGCTGACCCCCGTAGCAGTAGCATTGACTGTGACGCCGTCTGTGTCGGCCTCAATTTCATCGATGGCTGCAACGCCTTCGCCCCATTGCTCTACGAGCCAATCGATACGAGCCGTGAGTTTGGAGTTGAATTCGTTTTTCTTGTCCGTCATGCTGTAGTTGCCATACTCCGGCCAGCGGCTATAGTTGTATTTGGCGGCAACCTCTATCTCCGAGGCAAATTCATCGATAAAGTCATCAAGACTTTCATATTGATTGCCTTTCCACCATTTCCACACCTCTTTCACCTTCTCTTGGAAGCGAGGGAACTTGGCTATCTCGCCTATCCATGTCTGCCCGTATGGCGATTCGATATATATAAATTTCTGATATCCACTGAAGAATGTGCAGCCGAAATCCCACACCGGACCAAACATCCATTTCGTGTCATCGCCTATCTCTTTGTTCAGATAGCAACTGCCGTGAAACGATTCGGTGTTGTCCATTATCTCTTGCACGATATAGAATCGAGCCAAGCGGTCGATGTCGATTAGCTCCTCCCAAGCGGTCGACGACTTATCGGCTGCGTAGATGGCATCATCCATCGCGTTGCATTGATTGATCAAATATGTCTCTTGTGCCACCGACAGCTCTTCCGGAGTCTTGTAGGTGAACCATATAGTTTTTCCGTTGCCTTCTTGTATCGTCACGTGCGGGTCGGTGTCGTAGTTGTCTATCTCCATCAGCCAGCCACCGGTAATCTCCTCGGCATCAGTGGCATTGTCGGCTTGCTCCACGATGTTCACGCGGTCTTCATCCACGCGAATAGTCTCTGTCAAGAAATACAATCCGATATATTCGCCGTTGAGCACCACCTCCACAGGCTCTGCGCTCGGTGTCCACGGCATACCGATGCTGCGGCTCAATTCATATCCCACGATATTGCGGAGAAATCCCAAATTATCGTCAGCCCCGGCCATCAAGGCAAAATGCTTGCTCTTTTTCATGCCGAGCAATTTGGCTTTCGAGCCGAGCTTTATGCGATATGGCTTCTTGTTGAAGCCCGTCCATGTCCAATTGCCACGACCACGTATTTCGAGCGGAAGTTGCTCATCCACCGAGCCAAACGACTCAACCCCGTCGATACCCATATTGTCGAGATAGTAAGTAGCGTTGATATAGTCATCTTTCGACACTATTTCAGCCCCATTCTCGGTGTTGATAAACATCACCGGAAGCGTTCCCGAGTAATCCAAATCCTCAGTACCCAACACTTTCCACGTCCCTTGCGCCCATTGATCGTTTGATGAGGGAACAAACACTCCGCCCACAAGGATTTCGCGGTCGGTGATTGTTGCAGTACGAGATCCGCCGTTCGACACTATCTCGTCTTTTACGGTTGTCACACTTTTGTTTATCGTGCCTTCTTCGAGTGAAGTATAAGCAAACATATAGCGAGTCATATTAGTGGTCGTATTGTCAAATGAAATTTTCCAAAGATTATCTTTGTCCAATGTCATTGCTTTGACATACGTCACACTTTCGTTGTCGTTGCCATACACAAACTTTACCGACTCATACTGAGTCAGCGAATTGTCAAAATAAAACGTCCCTTGGGGGATGTCGAGTGCTGTAGCCGTAATCGCACACATCACCGTTACAATCAGCAGAGTAATCTTACGCATAGGTCTTAATATTAATGGGTTTTGTTTTAGTGTAAATACTTATTCCTCGCAAAATTACAAACAATCTTTCAATCCACCAAACTTTTCATTATCAGCCACCGACACTCCACTTTGTGCGCCTCTGTCGCTATCTCAAACAGTGGAGCATCGTTGTCGCTGTAGACGCATATATGATTACCGTCAAAGATACTCTCATCGATTTGTTTCAATCGCTCTATCTTCTCTTTATCTATGCAATTTTTGCTCTTAAATCGTCCGGTCAGCCGTCCGAAGCTGTCTGTCTCCACTTCTGTAGCTATCACACGCTCTATCCCATGTCGTCTTGCCCATGGTGCCACCCATTGATAGATACTGCCTGTGGCAATATACACTGTATCATATTCTCCGCTATCGTGTAGTAGCTCCAACCGCGCGTGACGCTCGATTACATCGGCAAATTGCTCCCCTTTTTCGGTAAATTCTTCCTCACTCATTCCTCTGAACAATGTAGAAAATAATCGCTCCTTTGCCTTATCACCGGAATACAATCTCAACTTGCGAGCCACAATATATGGCGAGTTGATTATCAGCGCCGCCATAAGTCGCCACCGACCTCGTGCATATCGGGCAAAGTAAAAAAACGTATCACGCCCTATCAGCGTCCCGTCAAAATCGTATATTGCTATCCTTCGGTTCATACCCTATCTGTATATGATTAAATAAAACGCAACTATCCACACCATCAGGCAGAGTTGAATCGCGCGATCTCTATACACTATATTGGTCGGGTCGCCTTCGCTGTTGTTGCGAAATGTGATGTATAGATAGCGTGAAATACCTACCCCTACAGGTATTGCTGTCAGATATATATGCGAGCAATCAAATCGAGATGTTACTTCCTCAGAGATGGTATAGAGTATGTAAAATATGAATGTTACAACGCCCGCAATTCCTACTGCATAATTCAGTATTGTCACGCTGTATGTCGTCGCCTTGCCGGTCAATGCGTCGTAGCGTCGTTTGGGAAGCAGAAGAAACGTGGCGAGTAAAACCGTCATCACGATCAACCAATTCGATACATCGATACCGGTCGCTATTCCCCCTGCCACTACTCTCAGCCCAAAACCGCCTGCCACAATCGCCACATCTACCACTGCTATCCGTTTAAGCCATAGCGAGTAAGCGATATTGATGGCAAGATACGCCGCTAATATCAACTCAATACCAAGCCCGAAGATCTGTGAGATTACGATTGACGTTGCAATTAGTATCGTCGCGATTGCTATTGCTGTCGACCTGCTCACAATTCCTGCCGCAATGGGGCGGTTGCATTTTGTAGGGTGTTGGCGGTCTGACTTCGCATCGCATACATCATTGATGCAATACACAGCACTGCTCAGCATGCAGAATGTCACACCGGCAACACCGGCTCGTAGCCAACAATCCGCATCACCGAAGCTCCCTCCGAAAAACATCGGCGTCAGCACAAACAGAATCTTTATCCACTGTTTTGGCCTCAGTAACGCGATATACCCATTCATCATATTATCGATTGTAAGGCGTTAATACCTGCGTCGCATATCTTCGATGCACATCGCGCCAGAGTGAATGCTACACTCGATGGCAATGCCCAATCAATACGAAAAAATGCCGGCGAGTCGGCTATAAACAGCAATAGTAGCGCTATTGTCCCTTTATTAGGGGGCAGCAATCCGGTCAAATGCCGGTTGAGCGTGTCTGCTACGCGCAAAAATTTCTGCGGAAACATTCTGCTTATCACGTCGCGATCTACTATGATAAATGTCGCAAATACTGTCGCGATGATGTAATATTCCAACCGAAGAAAGTCGCAGCTCAAAAACAAAAACATTGGCAGCATTGTGACAAACAGCATCAGTGTCAGCGCCGAGATGTTGCGCCTGTCTGTTTCCTCTAAATCCGATGTTGGCTTCTTGAACACAAACACTGCGTTGGTTATCAGATAATAGATAATTATCCAGATAATCGGGCGTACAAAGATTCCGTATATGTCATAGCTCGTTGAGAAAAAAGATTTCTCCAAATGCATCTTTATGGTATCTTGCAACGTCCATCCTATCGCACCTACGCTTCCGAATGGCTCTGTGCCATACTCCTCAGGCATATATTCAATCCATGAATTGTGTATTGCCTGTGCTATATCTGCATTCCCCTTAAATAAGCATATCGCTATGAATACCGCGATTGGCAACGCTGCCGACAAAGCTTTCGCGCTCTTCGACCAACGACACTCATCGTCGCTCAATATCAGCAATGCCATTACCGGATACCCATAGAAAAAGATTACTTCATGGATATTCAAGGCTATGACCATCAGTAAGTTCATCACCACTGCCTTTGCCGTTGCTGAAGATATATTGCGATAAGCATAGAGCATGGCGATTACCATTAGGATTATCATAAAGTCTTTGTTTGCAGTACACACAAGGGAGTTATGCGGCATCCCCAAGAATATAGGTGTAGCTAATATCCACCAATTAAGACATCGACGGCTGAATTTGACGAAGAAAAACACGCATACCGACACGAAGCACACTATCGTTATCAGCACTATCACATGATATGCCTCTATGCCTGTCGTTGTGCATATCCAATGGATCACTTCGCCGATAAGTCCACGACGCACAAAGCCGCCTTGATAATTAATCAAAAATTCGTTGGCAAAGTCTTGTACGACGTTATCCCATCTTGATATGCAATTCTTGAGAAAACTCTGTAACGCGATAGCGGCATATAGCATCATCACGATATTGAATATCCGTGTTGCTGTCACTTTCTGCTTAGGTTGGTGTATATCGGGTAGATTCATCGGTCTTGCTTTTTTGCAAAATTACTAAATTCTACTGAATCTTTCGCTATCTCGATCCGAGCACTAATAGCACCAATCCCACCAAAAGTATGCTCAGGTCTGCGAGTTTGAGCTTCACGTTGCGCTCGCGCAATATCACCACTCCGTAGAGAAACGACACTATCACGCTCCCGCGCCTTATCATCGACACTACCGAGATCATCGAGCCGTCGAGCGATAGCGCATAGAAATACGCTATGTCGGCTATCGTCAGAAACAGCGCGATGCATGGTATTGTCCACCGCCATTCAAATTTGCTCCTATCTTTGACTGCATTTTTTACTATCAATATAGCCGCCCCCATAATCACGAGCTGATACAGCGAATACCACGCCTGCACCTCAAGCGGCTCATACTGCCGGAGCAGATATTTGTCATACAATCCGCTGATTGCACCCATTGCCGTGGCGCCGAGGCTCATCCACAGCCATTTGCTGCTTCGTAGCGAGAACCCTTCGCGTGCACCTATCCTGCTCACCAAAAACAGCGATACTATCCCCAACGCTATTCCGACCCATTGTAGCAGATTCAGTCGCTCGCCAAATATTAGCAACGCTCCGATCAGCACCATCACCGGTCGCGTGGCATTGATTGGCCCGGCTATCGTAAGCGGCAGATGCTTTATGCCAAAATACCCCAACAGCCACGAGGTCAATACGATCATCGATTTCAACACTATCGCGCCATGCCCCTCTATTGTGCCGCCCAATCCTATCTCCCTATGCCATAGTCCGTCGATGATGATGGGCGACATCAGCACCGCTCCAAACAGTGTGTTGAGAAAGAGCACCCATAGCACATTGTTCTCCCTGAGCGACATCTTTTTGAAGATGTCATACACACCCAGACACGCGGCCGATGTTATCGCGAGCAATATCCACATCTTTTCTGCCTGTTACTTCAGCTGTGCAAGTGTTTTCGGATTACCCACCAACCACAATACATCCTCTGCTCCAAACTCACATGTGCCGTCGGGACGCACAAATGTACCGTCAGTATGCTGTATCGCTACCAACAATGCTGAGTAGTCCTCGCGGATGCGCGATGAGGCTGAGGTCTTTCCGATTAGTGGCGAATTTTCACTCAACTGGATCGATGTGAATTTTATATCTCTCACATCGGTGTCCGATGACGCACTATCATCGTCATGAGCATTACCCACCACTTCGAGCAGTTGTTCTATCTGCTCGTCGTTGCCTATCACGCCGAGTATGTCGCCCGGAAATATTCGGGTGTCTCCTTTGGGGACGAGTAGGGTAGTGGAGCCGCGTTGTATCGAGGATATGTTCACGCCGTAGCGCCGACGTATGTCTGAGTCACACAGCCGGTCGCCTACAAACTCGCAGTTATAGCCCACCTCCACGTATGCCAAGTGCAGGTCGTTGATCAGGCTGTTGTTCTTGCCACTGCGACGGAGCTCGCGCTCGTTGAGATTTTCGAGAAATTTCGACTCGATGCTGCGCATCTGCTTCCTCACTTTCTTTGAGAGGAAGAATATCAACACGCCGAATATTATCAATCCGAATATCACTCCGATCACTATCGAGTAGAGCGAACTGAGCAGATACACCACGAAGCCCAACGCCAATAGCGGGCGTATCACGGTCATCACCACCAATGGCACGTCGAAGTGTGCGTTTGCTTCGCGCAGTCGCTTGCGCTCCACTTTCTTCGACGAGGGGGTCGACAGAGCAAGCAGAAATGGTGCCATCGCCACGAGCGACACTACGGCGCATAGCAGTCGGCCCCATTTCTCGCTCATCTCATTTAGCACCGGAAGCAGCCACTCGGTGGCCACTAATACGATGGCTATCAGCACTATCGAATAGAGCATTATTCGCCATATATATCGCTGCAACACCGACTTCCACAGCGACGTGGTCTCGCTCTCGGTCGAGGCTTGACGCGAATATCGGTCGATGAGGAAGTGCAGACGCTTGGGCAGATGCTTCTCCAAACTGTCACATAGTGGGTCGGCCATACGGATGAAGTAGGGGGTGGTGAACGTGGTGAGCACCGACACGGCTACCACGATGGGGTAGATGTTGGTGTCAAGCACTCCGAGGCTCATACCGAGTGCCGCGATGATAAACGCAAATTCTCCTATCTGTGTCAGCGCGAACCCCGATTGCAAGGCGATGCGCAGGCTTTGTCCGGTGATGAGCATACCGAAGGTGCCAAACGTGATCATGCCGCCTATCACTACGCCCGACAGTATCAATATCGGCGACCAATATTCGGCTATGATTGTCGGGTTGACCATCATGCCCACTGAGATGAAAAATACTGCCCCAAAGAGGTCTTTCACCGAAGTTACAACATGCTCTATTTTCTCGGCATAGCTGGTGCCGGCAAGTATCGAACCCATCACAAATGCGCCCAAGGCGAGCGAAAATCCGCAATACACCGAGAAGACGGCCATGCCGAGGCATAGCCCCATCGAGATGATTAGCAGAGTTTCGTTGTTGAGATAGCGGCGGGCTTTTCCCAAGGCTGAGGGCAATATGAACACGCCTATCAAAAACCATATTATCAGGAAAAATCCCAATTTACCTACACTGAAGAGCATCTCTGTCCCTTCTACTGAGTTGTTGATGGCTATCGATGAGAGGATTACCATCATCAACACGGCAAAGAGATCCTCGACGATGAGCACGGCAAATATCAGCGAAGCAAATTTTTTCTGCTTCATATTCAAGTCGGTAAGTGCCTTGATGATTATCGTGGTCGACGACATCGACAGCATGCCACCCAAAAAGAGGCTGTTGATATTCGAGAAGTCCATCAACTTACCTATCGTGAAGCCCGCTGCCATCATGCCTATCACTATTATCAGCGCGGTCACTACCGCCGAACCGCCCACACCAAGCAACTTCTTGAAGCTGAACTCAAGCCCGAGCGAGAACAGTAGTACTATGATACCTATCTGTGCCCAAAAGTCGATGTTGGCTATCGTGGTGACCGACGGCAGATATTCAAAGTGCGGACTCGCCAAAAATCCGGCTACGATATACCCCAACACCACCGGTTGCTTCATCCACTTAAACAGTAGTGTCACTACGGCGCCAAGTATCAGTATGAAAGCAAGGTCGGATATCAGGCTCTCTATATTCAGCGTGGCAGTGCTTTCTGCCACTTCTGCCACCTCACCGGCTTTCTCCGGCGAGATAAATGCCAATGCCGATAACATTGTGAGTAGACTCATCGCGATTGTAGATTGTATTCCGTTGTGAATTGTTATATATTGACTTGATTACCAAGCGAAATTGATTGAGTGGGGTTGACCTTTCTGAGTTGCTTGAATAGCTCCAAATAGTCGGTCGACTCTTTGATGAGCACCACCAAGTTCAGGCGAGTCACCGGCGTGTCGTAGTCATATTCTACATACACGTTGCTCAGATACACGCCGTTGCGGTCGAGCACCTTACGATATTCGTCGATGTCCTCCACTATGGCTCCGATTTTGAGGCGTATGATGCGCGACTCGGCTCCTATCCCTAAGCGGTGTTCGTAGCGATCGAGCACCACCAATATCACCATCACCAGCAGTGTGGCTGCTATCGATAGCAAATACAGCCCTACGCCTACGGCCATCCCTACGGTGGCTATCATCCATATCCCGGCTGCTGTGGTCAAGCCTCTCACCGAGCCTTTCATTTGTATGATGGCGCCGGCGCCGAGAAATCCGATGCCGGTTATCACTTGGGCGGCTATTCGTCCGGGGTCTCCGTTTTTAAGCCCCATATATTCCTGTGGTACGTAGATCGATAGCAACATGGCGAGCGTGGCGCCCATCGCTATCAAGGCAAATGTGCGCACTCCCGCTATCTGCCCTTTGCGTTTGCGCTCAAACCCTACCACGCATCCCAACAGCAAACTCAGACACAGCTTGAATATAGCCGATGTGGTGGTGACCTCTACGCTGCTTATTGCAGCATAAAACTCTGTCCATGCTCCCACTATCCATTCTGCCATGGCTGCTACTTTTTCATCGTGAACTTGCGTGATGTCAAGCGGTAGTTGTCGGCAAAGAGTTCTACCGTATATTCGCCCGGCGTGAGCGTGGTGTTCACATCCCAATAGATTGTAATGCCCGAGATCTCTTCCCCGGCATATTCTATCGACTTGCGAGCTGAGTAGGGCACACTGCCCCCCTCGAAGTCAAACGTGCCTGCACCGCCAAGGAGCGATCCCTCCGGCGATGTGATGCGCAGATATATCATCTTTTCGCCTACCGGTGTTGAATTGTTTTGTGGTATCGTAAATGTCACCATCAGCTGCTTCGCCTTAGTGATATTTTTCTCCTTTTTACCATTCTTTTTCAGCCCGGTAAGGGTCACGCCGGTCACATTGAGCTTCTCGGCCAAAGTCATGCGCTCCGACAGCTCCTCGTTTTTCTTCGATGTGTCGGCCACGCGAGCCGTCAGCGCTTGATTCTCCTCCTTGATCTCTTGATTCTCGGCTCTCAAGCCCTCATTCTCCTTGCCCAAAGCATCTATCTGCTCCACATAGTGACGCAATATACCCTTCAGCGTTGCAATCTCATCCTGCAACTCCTTGATTCGCTTCTGGCTCTTGGTCTTTTCATTTTTAAGCTCTTGAAGAAGTTTCTCCACCTTACTCTTCGCCGCAGCATACTTCGTGATGATCGAGTCATTCATCAGCATTTGCGACTGATTTTCATATTGTTGAAACTCCGTATTGAGTGCCTGATACTCATTTGCCAACTGCAGCTGCTCATTCGTCAGCTGCAACTGCTCATTCTCAAGTTGAGCCTCCTCGATCTTATTACTCATAGTCGTCGTAGTCGCCACAAACGCAATGATAGCGACAACCAGCAGAGCGCCAAGACCTACCACGCCCCACATCAAATATTTTTGCTTCTTTTCCATATTCAAAATAAAAAATACAATTCACCCGCAAAGATACAACAAATCTTCCACATCCCAATCCCCCCCCTCCAACATTCTGTTCCCCCGCCGTGGCTATCTGTGAGTCCGCATCCCCCACGCCCCGCGGGGCATCATCTAAGGTAACCTCGGGCTTCAGCCCGGGGATAGCCGTCTCCGCCCCCACTCGGCGTACCGCTAAAGTACGCCGTCTACCCATCCCACATACCCTCACTTTCCTCTTCCTTATTGTCTTTCTGTTCTTATGTCTCCAAAAATCTTCAGTCCTATCCGTACTATCCGTGTAGTCTGATTGCAAAGCAATCATTAGCTCATAGCCGTGGGTAGCCTCGCCTTGGCGAGGTCACCCACGGTCACAAACGCCCCGAAAAATCAAATCTGAAAGATTTGTTACCATAAACGAATCTGTCAGATTCGTCATCCACCACTCCACCATCCGGCGGTGACCTCACTACGTTCGGCTACCGCCGGCTATTCAAAAACGATTGCTTCGCAATCCCCCTCACCAGTGGGCGCATATATTAATGCTCCCCTACAAAAAAATATTTCCACTCCCTTCCGTGGCTTTCTGTGAGCCATCTTTGCTCTCTCGGCTTTCGTCTCCGCCCCCTCGCGTCAGCCCATTCCTCACTCCCAAAACTTTCCGTGCCATCTGTGAGCCAAAAAATCAGCGGGCAGAAGCTTTCGCCTCTGCCCGCCATCATTATCAATAGTTATATCCTACTTACCAGGCAAGTTCGCCGGCAGTCACGTTAAGCAATTCAGCTGCATTTTCAGCAGTCACTACTGTACCATCTACAGTACAATTAACCAATTTTACAGTTTCTCCTTCACCGATTTCCGACAAATCAATGTTAAATCCCTTTTCAAAAGTACAATCGGTCAACACTGTTGTGATAAAAGGCTTGATGCAGTTGTTCCAAGTCGGATGTGATGTTGCATCGAAGAAATTGCTCGCAGTAAATGCGCATTTATTAAATGCTGCTGATGCAAATCCGCCTGAGAAGCTGGTCCAGCCTTCCAATGTACTTTCAGTTACTTCAAGAGTCAAGCCGGCTATTGCGGGTTTTGCTGCGCTACCGGTATTCAACGGATAAGCCACACCTGAGATATGTACGTTTTCGATAGTTACATTTTCAGTAGCCTTGCTGATATAGATACCGCGGATTACATTGCTGTTAGCATTGCGAGTGTTGTATCCTTCGATAGTAAGGTTCTTGATTGTGCCACCTGAGGGTTGGAGTGCATATTGAGCTGCGCTCTTAACCATTGTCATAGTGTGTCCGTCGCCATCCAATGTTGTGCCGGCTGCTACCTTTACGGTTGCTGCTACTTCTACATCTGAAGTCAAAGTTGTATTGCTTGTGATGTCGTCCAATACGACTGTCCATACATTTTCAGTTAGCTCTACCGATTTATAGCCTTCTGCAACGAAGTTAGTGCCGGCATTTTCCGATGCATTGTCTGCCGGGTTGAAGTTGTGGAAAGTACCACCCTTGATTTCGATAGTAGTTGTTGCACGGTCAGCGTCTTGCTTGTTGATCAAGAATTTACCGGTTTCGCTGATAAATTCACCACCATTGATGTAAACCTTACCGGTGCCGCGAGCATAGATACATGCGTTTTGTTCGTTGTTTTGGTCAAAACCGGTCTTGTAAGTACCATCGTTGATAATCAAAGTACCGTTAGAGATAACTGCGTAGCCATCGTTGCCACCTACAGCTTCTACCAAGCCTTCACCTTCGATAGTAAGAGTTGCACCTTCTTTTACGAGGATCACGTCAGTTTTAGCGTTAGCAGTTTGGTTCTTGATGCTGTGTCCGTTCAAGTTGAGTGTTACGGTCTTGCCTGCTGCTACTACGAGAGGTTCGTCGAGAGTGATGTCATTGATCAAGTCTACTTCGCCACCGTTCGCAAACACTTCAGCAATATATTCTTCTTCAGCATTGCCTTCGAAAGCGTCGTCGATTTGGAGAGTAAGTTCCATCTCTTGAGTAAAGAAGTTACCCTTCAAAG
>CAZWWS010000031.1:0-28657 GCA_964637445.1 uncultured Muribaculum sp. | reverse complement strand
GAAGTCTGTAATTTTATCGCAGCAGAATATATGATTAAGTCTTTTTATAAAAAAATTAGGAAAGGAGTATTCGCCCCCAACATCATTGCGACCTGCTCATCTAAGACAACTGAGACAGAATTGCGTGCAATGAAAAATTGCCTACAATCAATAGCACATCAAGTTTCAATTATTTTTGAACCACATGCGGCCAATGCTTTTCTACAAAAGAATTATATGTTTAATTCCGCTATTTTTATTAACATCGGCTTAGATTCCACAAGGGTTGACTTATTCAAGGATAATAAAGTAATCTTTTGCGATGAAATCTTGGACGGATACTCCGAAATATATGATATAATACGCAACCATATCAATGCGAAACATTCTGTGAAGATTGGAATATTTGGAGTCAATTCAATATTAAACAACCTTTCAGCAGTTTCTAAATTTGATTACATAGGTCCACACAAAGATACGCTTAGACCTATTCAATATACAATTATAAAATCAGAATTAGAACATCTGATTTATCATACTAATATACGCCTTGTTGATAAAATTACACACAAATTAAACGAGACTTTGGATAAATGTAACGATGTTGAAAATATTTTTATTTTTGGAGGGAACGAGTCCATCTCTGAATATATGAAACTAATTGCTAAAAAAATCCATTTTGATAGCATCGTACCGGAAGATTGTAGCAATGTAATAGTAAAAGGGGTAAAACTTGCTTATGAAAATCCCAAAACACCTCTGTTATAACTAATACTTAAATCATCTACATCCGATTCGGCAAATTAAGTTTATTAGACAAAATTCAAAAAAGATCCACTCTTCAGTTATAATAGTGGGTCAACTGCTATGACATCGCCATGACATTTAAGTTCAATCCAATTAAACAACTCGCGATATATTTCTTTTCGAATTGTTTTGTCGGACAACATCACATCATGTAACCCACCAGATATGGTCATTTCCGTTATATTATGACCAAGTCGGGAACCATACATTTTAATATCATTAATATCCAACACAATATCCGTTTCGTTACATAGACTATCCCATTGAGCGACATTATGAGTTTTGTCAGAATGCATTAACAATATCGGTACGGCAATATTAACCCCATTATGTAATTTCATTTGGGCTTGATCTATTGCTCTTATCCAGCCACAATCGACATTTGGTGATTGTGGCTTTTTCCATTCTATATTATAAGACCATTCACCATGATAGCCGGTCAATAAACTTTGAGCATAAGCCTTACTATCGCCTTGGCTTATAGATATATTTGGAAGATTGGCTCCAATTCCAGAAACAAAGGGTATAAAATATTCAAGCGAGCCTAAATTCCAATCTAAAAATGGGCTATTAAGAATCAATGCCATTATCGAAGAATTCGCTCGTTCAGCCATATATAGCGATGTGATCAAACCTCCGGTAGAATGTCCCATGAGAATAATATGCTCTATTCCAACTCTTTTCATTTCACAAATAGCAGAATCGATATCGGCATAATACTCTCGAATATTACGAACTTGAAATGGAGTTTGACCATTCATTATTGACCGACCATATTTGCGAAGGTCAACCGCATAAAAATGATACCCTTCTTCTACAAACCTATCCCCCATTTCTATCTGAAAAAAATAATCATTGTAGCCGTGAATATATAAGACTCCCCTATTTCGTTTTGGATCTGAACTCTTTCGAATTATAGTAGAACGAACACTTCCACTATAATCGTTTGGATGAATAACATACATCATTTCATATCCGTTGCCTAATATATCAGGTATCCATTGTGCCCATGTATACATGGGAGCCAAAACGAATAAACAAAGTAGGAATCTGCACATTGTAATATATTTTATTTGATATAACGTAGATAATACCATAAATATTTTTAGAAAAACACCAAACAAGCTATCCTAATCGAAATAAAATCGTAAATTTGTAATATTGAAACTTCAATAATTTGATAGAAATGAAAGTTACAGAAATCATTAGCGCACACAATGGAACCGGTTTTTCTTTTGAGGTTTTACCTCCATTGAAAGGCAAAGGTATTACGCAATTATTCCGAAATATTGATATTCTAAAAGAGTTCAATCCACTCTATATAAATATTACAACTCATCGAAGCGAATTGGTATTTAAGAATACTGCAGATGGTTTGTATCAACGTGTTTCTGAACGCGCTCGCCCGGGGACGGTAGCAGTCGCAGCTGCTATTCAACAGCGATATGGAATTCCTGCCGTTCCCCATATTATCTGTAGCGGTTTTTCAAAAATGGAAACCGAATATGCTCTTATTGATCTAAAATTTTTAGGGATAACAAACATCTTAGTATTACGTGGCGATAAAGCCAAACATGACAGTTCTTTCATCCCAAACGAAAACGGGCATTCTCATGCTACTGAATTGCAATTGCAAGTAAACGATTTCAATCGTGGGTACTTTCTTGATGGGACAAAGATGGACATAGTAGCTGAAGCTCCTTTCAGTTATGGTGTTGCCGGTTATCCGGAGAAACATGAAGAAGCACCAAATCTCGACATTGATATTATGTATCTCAAACAAAAAGTTGATAATGGGGCTGAATACATCGTAACGCAGCTATTTTTTGACAACGAAAAATATTTTTCATTTGTCGATAGATGTCGTAAGGCCGGTATCACAGTTCCCATTATACCCGGACTAAAACCTATTGCAAAAAAATCTCAACTGACAATATTACCAAAAGTTTTTCATGTAGACATACCTATTGATTTAGCATCAGAAATCATAAAATGCAAAAATGATGACGAAGTGAAAGCCGTCGGTGTGGAATGGTGTACAGCCCAAGCAAAAAGTTTAATCGGACATGGTGTACCAAGCATCCATTTCTATTCTTTAAATGCAACAAATAGCGTTCATCAAGTAGCTAAAGCAATATATTAATCCAATATGAAATTCATCGATATACCATCTCACGATTCAGTAAAAACAAGATTACGAAATCTTGTCGATAATGATAGATTGCCCCATGCCATACTATTTGAGGGATCATCCGGAATTGGCAAATTCGCATTAGCCCGTGCTATGGCTCAATATATACATTGCGAAAATCGTGTGAATGGCGATAGTTGCGGAAAATGTCCTTCTTGTTTGCAGCACCAATCTTTTAATCATATCGATACGCATTTTGTATTCCCTATTGTAAAGAAAAACAAGTCCAAAAGAAGTTTTTCTGACGACTACATTGAAGATTGGCGAATTTTTTTGCGAGAAAACCCATATATGGATTTTGAAAAATGGCTTGAAACTTTTGATAATATAAATGCTCAACCCGCAATATACGTAGATGAAAGCGAGGATCTAATCCGGAAGCTTAATTTCACTTCACACAAAGCGAAATATAAAGTCGTGCTAATGTGGCTTCCCGAAAGAATGAATGAGGAATGTGCCAATAAATTGCTTAAATTAATAGAGGAGCCATTTAATGACACTATCTTCATTTTAGTAAGCAATAATTCAAAAGAAATACTCCCGACGATTTATTCACGAACACAAAGAATAGAGCTGAAACGCCTCGGAGACGATGTTATTGCTAAAAGTTTGTCGACTAAATACGCGATTGAATATCAAGATGCATTGGCTGTTGCCCACATTGCCGATGGTAACATGATTGAAGCGGAAAAAGGATTGCATCTAACCAAAGAGAATCAAAAATTTTTAGATCTTTTTATCCAATTAATGCGATTGGCTTATCAGCGTAAAGTGAGAGAATTACGAGATTGGAGTACTGATATTCACAGCCTTGGTAGAGAGCAAGCGATACGATTTCTTGTATATTGTCAACGACTTATCAGAGAAAACTTCATATACAACCTACATGTGTCAGAGTTGAATTATCTAAACAGAGACGAAGCTAACTTTAGTGTTAATTTTGCTCGATTCATAAGTGAACGTAACGTATTAAAATTAATTGACGTACTAAATCAAGCACAAACCGACATAGCAGGCAATGCAAATGCCAAAATCGTTATGTTTGACACATCTATAAAAATCATTTTATTACTTAAAATTTAATACTCCCAATGAAATCTTTTTTGTCTCAAATTGCCGACGTCTATGTCAAAAATGAAGCCCAATTACTAAGCGACTATTGTTTTATATTTCCAAACAAACGCAGTGGAATATTTTTTAGACAAGCCTTATCCGATAGACTATCCAATGAATATATTGAACCCGAAATAACCACAATCAGTGATTTTATCAATAAATTCAGCAAATTGATTGAGGCCACTCGATTTGAGCAATTATTTATCCTATTCAATGAATACAAAAAGCTATCTTCTTATTCAAAAGACTTTGACCAGTTTTTATATTGGGGTGATATGCTCCTTAACGACTTTAATGACGTAGATAAATATTTAATCAGCGCTAAAGATCTGTTTACCAACACCATTAGGTATAAAGAAATAAATTCCACATACCTTACGGACGAACAACGCGAAGTAATAAAACTATATTGGGGAGAGGAACGACTTGAAGATTCCATTAATAATTTTTGGACTCATATAAATAAGCATACTCCCGGAGAAAATACACCTTCTGAACAGTTTTTTAAGCTTTGGGAAATTTTATTTGAACTCTACACCAATTTTCGTCACGTTCTTCAAGACAAGGGGTTGTGCTACTCGGGTATGGCATATCGAAATGCGGCTGAGTGTATTTCCAAAATGGGCAGCACAGAAATAAAATATAAGCGAATTATTTTTGTTGGGTTTAATATTTTATCGACATCAGAAATAAAAATATTTGAACGACTACAAGAATTAGGCATTGCTGACTTTTATTGGGATTATAATCCAAATATTCTTACCGTCCATAACAAAGCCTCAAAATTCATCAGTAAATATATTCAGAGATTTCAATCAAGATATTCAACTGACGACGTCCTAAAGACAGATTTACCACGGATAATTATAAAAGCCGTACCTTCAGACATCGGACAAACCAAAGAAGCAGTCAATGCTCTCAACGAACTTAAAAGTAAAGGTCAAATTTCTGATTTAGGAAATGCCATTGACACGGCTATCGTTTTGCCCGATGAAAACTTATTCCTTCCGCTAAAGCAAGCTATACCCAACGACTTTGCCCCAATTAATATTACAATGGGCTATCCATTAAGATATACTCAAATATCAAATTTGGTGGGAAGTATAATATCGTTGCATTTAAATGCTCGAAAAAACAATGAGATATTCTATTATTTCCATGAGGATGTATTAGCTATAATATCGCATCCATACATTGCCTCTATCAATCAGGACGAGTGTAAAAAAATAAAATCACATATTAATAAAAACCGCTTGTTCAATGTCTCAGTTAATGATTTACATGAAAAAGCGCCTAATTTAAAACCTATATTCTCCACTATAATAGATATCAAAAAGCGTATCGAGGTATTTAATTATATGGATACCTTGCTTCGATATCTTCATTCCCTCTTAAAACAATGTAAAGATGTAAAGCGACATGATTCTTTAGATTTCGTCATGTTATCTCAATATATCAAATCATTCCACCTATTCAGAGCTTTATCTGATAGTTATAATATTGAGATGACTGAAAAGACTTTTTTTCATTTAATGGAACGTGCCGTTGGCTCTGATACTATTAATTTTGTAGGAGAGCCATTGTGCGGACTACAAATTATGGGAGTTCTCGAAACGAGAGCTATTGATTTCAAAAATCTGATACTTCTTTCGATGAACGAACGAATTTTTCCTCGGAAACACTTCTCTCGTTCATTCATACCCAATCTATTACGCAAAGGATATGGGATGTCGACAATCGAACATCAAGAATGCATCTATGCTTACTATTTCTATCGAATGATAAGTCGTGCTCAAAATGTATATCTATTCTACGACTCACGACAAACAGGTGGTAAAAGTGGCGAAATGTCGAGATATATCCAACAGTTATTGTATTTGTATCCATCAAATCGTATTAGTCAATATAGCGTAACATACGATGGGGCTCCGACTTCTAAACGAGATATTAATGTAGCAAAGACTCCTGATATTATGACTCGCCTCAATCGATACAGAACCCCAGGATCAAAAAAGAATTTATCAGCAAGCTCAATTAATAAATATATTAATTGTCCTTTGCAATTCTATTTTGAGGATGTCTGTGATATTAAGATAGACGATAACATTACCGATTATATGGATAGCAGTGCTTATGGTAGTATTGTCCATGAAGTACTTCTTAATATGTATAAACCTCTTGAAGGAACAATAATTACCCCCAATATTATTGACTCGGAACTTAAAAAAGAAAAAGAACTCGATAAAAAGATTACTCAAGCAATTAATCATGTATATTATAAACGTAAAGACGAAGGACTAAATAATACGCTAATCGGAGAATCCGCTCTGTTAGCTCGCATTATAAAGCATATCATAAAGAGTCTATTTGAAAAAGAGAAAGAATTTACGCCTTATCAATATATCGCCGGCGAAAAAGAGATTAAGTATCGCTGGAAAATATCAGATGATATAACCATTAACCTCCGAATGTTCATTGACAGAATAGATCGGCGCGAGGTGAATGGAATCGATACTATTCGAATTATTGATTATAAAACCGGTGAAGATCCTATTTCAGTAAAGGAATTTGAATCTATTTTTGATAAAGGAAATCCGAAGCGAGCGAAAGCAATTTTTCAATTGTTTATATATTGCAATGCATATGAAAAGTACATGAACGAGAATGGATGCCCTATCGACACTCCAATACAACCTATGGTGTACAAACTTAAAACCATAAATAACAATGGGCTGCCGCCTATCAAAATAAATAACATCGAACTTATAGACTATAAAGATTATAACGATATATTTATGTCCAAATTTGAAGAAATCATTTCAGAAATATTTGATTCAAGCAAGCCATTCATACAAGCAGAGGACGATAATTCGTGTTGTTTTTGCAAATTTAAGGTTATTTGTGGCAAAGAATAAATATGGCCGGTTTATACATTCATATTCCATATTGTCACTCAAAATGCAGTTATTGTGATTTCTTCTCCACCCCCAAAAGAGATCATATTCATGAATATATATCCGCTTTAATTGCAGAATCTGAGTTACGAAAAGACGAAATAACGGAGCCATATACGACACTATATATCGGCGGAGGTACCCCATCAATCTTGTCTCTTAACGAAATTGCTCGTATTATTAGCAAATTCAAGACTGATAATATGACCGAACTTACCATCGAAGCGAATCCGGAAGATATCAACGTTGAGTGGGCTAAGGCAATTGCGGATATGGGAATTAATCGCGTCAGCGTAGGGCTTCAATCATTTATAGACTCTGAACTAATCTCAATAAATAGAAATCATACAGCTCAACAATCGCTTTACGCCATTGAGACTCTACGGAAATCCAGTATAACCGAAATCAGCGGAGACCTAATATATGGCCTCCCGGGACAAACATTAGACTCATGGAAATTTTCTCTTAACGCGCTACTATCATTAAAACTACCACACATATCAGCGTACTCTTTATCGTATGAACCCGGGACTAAATTATATGCAAAATTAATGTCCGGCAAAATCAGAGAAACCGAAGATGATACAATTGTCGCAATGTATCAAGCACTTATTTCCGAAACCAAATCTATGGGATACAACCATTATGAAATCTCCAATTTTTCACTCCCGAATCATCAATCTCAACATAATAGTAGTTATTGGCACGAAACACCATATTTAGGTTTGGGAGTATCTGCTCATAGTTTTGATGGAAAATATCGTCGATATAATCCAGTAAATATTCTGAATTATATCAAAATGATTGGAGCAGGAAAAACTATTTATGAAATAGATGCTGAAACTCCCGAGAATAGATACAATGATCATATAATCACAGCCTTGCGCACATCAGAAGGAATAAATTTGGCAAAAATGAGCAAAAAATATGATACCGACAATTTATTAAAAGAGGCGTCATCACATATTACTAACGGAACGCTCATTTTAGAAGATAATTGTCTTAAATTTAAGGAAGATGCTTGGCTTATTTCCGATTCTGTCTTACGAGACCTTATTATAGTTTAATCATGATGATATGGCTCGCCTCTTAATATCGTCATTGCTCGATATAATTGTTCTACAAAAAATAAGCGTATCATCTCATGCGAAAATGTCATTTTAGAAAATGATATTTTATCATTCGCTCTATCATATACTGATTTAGCAAAACCATATGGTCCCCCAATGACGAAAATCAGATTTTTAGATACTGTTATCATCTTCTTTTCTATGTAAGACGCATAGTCTCTTGATGTCATTTCTTTGCCTCGTTCATCAAGCAAAACCACAAAATCACCTTGCTGAATTTGAGATAAAAATACTTCTGCTTCTAATTCTTTTTGCTTGTCGACCGTAAGAGATTTTGAAGTCTTTATATCCGGAAGTATCTTTATCTCAAATGGGATGTAATATCCTATACGTTTTAAGTATTGCGATATGCCTTCTTGTAAATATTTCGCATTCGTTTTTCCGATTGCTAAAAGAGAAATTTTCATTAATATCGTTTGCTTAGATGATGAGTTATGACTACTTTTGTACAAAAGTACATAAATTTACAAAACTGATGAAATCAAAAGACGAACTAATTGACGACTTGCTGACGTTGGCATTTACCGAAGATGTTGGAGATGGAGATCATACTACTTTGAGTACGATTCCGGTCAATGCTTTTGGGAAACAGCGTCTTATAATTAAGGAGTCTGGAATTATCGCTGGAGTCGAAATCGCAAAAAAAGTGTTTGAGAAGTTCGATCCAGAACTTAAGATGACTACATTTATCTCCGATGGGACTGAGGTAAAACCCGGTGACATCGCATTTGAAGTAGAAGGTCGCGTTCGCTCTCTCCTACAAACCGAACGCATTATGCTCAATATTATGCAACGCATGAGTGGTATAGCTACCATTACAGCAAAATATCAACAGCGTCTTGAAGGACTTAAGACAAAGGTGCTTGATACAAGGAAAACCACTCCAGGTCTTAGAATGTTGGAAAAAGAAGCCGTGAGGCTTGGAGGTGGGAGCAACCATCGCATAGGTCTTTTTGATATGATTTTAATCAAAGACAATCATGTTGATTTTGCCGGAGGTATTAAAGAAGCAGTAACCTCTGCCAAGAAATATTGCAAAGAAACCGGTCGAGACCTTAAGATTGAAATTGAAGTACGAAATACCGAAGAAATAAAGCAAGCACTTGAAGTTGGCGTAGATAGAATCATGCTCGACAACTTCTCCCCTGAACGCACCCGAGACGCAGTCAAACTAATAAATGGAGCGGTAGAAATTGAATCCTCCGGCGGTATTACCATTGACACATTACGCGAATACGGAGAATGCGGTGTTGACTATATTTCAGTTGGAGCACTCACCCACTCCGTTAAGGGATTGGATATGAGCTTCAAAGCTTGCTAACTCCTTTTGCCGTCGTCATATCCCGAATAGTAAAGCCTACAAAACCATCAATAAGTTTGTGGGCTTTATCTTTTAATATTTCAACCGGATTACTCGTTGTTAATCCAATAACAGTTGCCCCAGAAGCCATTCCAGCCTCAAGACCTTGAATAGAATCTTCGAAAACGAAACAATTTTCAGCCTGTCGATTAATAGCTTTAGCGGCTATCAGATAGCCTTCAGGATGTGGTTTTGAGTGGGTAACAACTGATCCGGTAATTATCACATTGAAAAAATCTTTGAACTGAGGGTGTTGCTTGAATAAACTTTTCATTTTCTCATCATCACTACTTGTCACAATTGCAGTTGGTATATTGTGACTTTTTAATTCTTCAAGGAAATTGATAACCCCATCGAATATGGGATACCTCATTTCATCTTCGAATTTATGCAACTTTAGTTTTATCTCATTTTGAATATCTTTATCCGGGAAATATGTGTTCAGTATTTTCGTCAACGTATTCCCTTTTATCACATTTGCAAAGTCCTCTACTCCAGTTGGATACACACAATCGATTCCTTTCCAAAAATCGGTATACAGATTTTCGCTATCAATCAATACACCATCAAGGTCAAATAAGACACCTATATTATTCATATTAATTATGCTATTTATTCAGCACAAAATTACAGCTAATTATCATATCAAACAAAATTATAGTAGATCCATTCCATTTGTTTATGCTGTATTTTTCAATATTTGGTAGCTTAATAATCGCAATTTATATCTACCTTTGCATTCTTCTTGTTATTGTTATGTATTTAGATTGTCTTAGTTAAGTATATATGAGCGACAAAAATAATCCGTTATCTTTGGAATCACAATCCATTGGGAGATTGTTGATGCAATACTCAATACCTGCGGTTATTGCATCAACCGTGACATCATTATACAATATTGTTGATAGTATATTTATTGGACATGGAGTCGGCGCTTTAGCTATTTCAGGATTGGCAATTACATTCCCATTAATGAATCTTGTCGTGGCATTTTGTACTTTAATCGCAGTTGGTGGAGCAACAGTTTGCTCAATATTTTTAGGACAACGAAATATAATTAAAGCAACTGATACATTAACAAATGTACTGGTGCTATGCCTTGTTCACTCTATTTTGTTTGGAGGATTAACACTTTTGTTTTTAGATTCGATACTGATATTTTTCGGAGCCACCGACGCCACAATATCGTATGCAAGAGAATTTATGTCCGTGATATTATATGCCACGCCGATAACATATGTTTTTATTGGACTAAATAATATAATGAGAGCAACAGGCTATCCAAAAAAAGCTATGATTTCAGCTTTATTATCAGTCATTGTAAACATGATATTAGCACCAATATTTATATTCATTTTTGAATGGGGGATTAAAGGAGCTGCTTTGGCTACTGTTTTCGGCCAAACGATAGCTCTCGTCTGGGTTTTAGCTCACTTCTTATCCAAATCAAGTTACATCCATTTCAAAATCGAGAAATTCAAAATTGACTTTACTCTATGTAAAAGGATGTACTCTATCGGGTTGTCTCCATTTTTAATGAATATATGTGCATGTGTTGTTGTTATATTCATCAATAAGGCTTTATTAGAATATGGTGGAAACAATGGCGATTTGGCTGTTGGGGCATATGGTATACTCAATCGTACAGCAATGTTGTTTGTAATGGTTGTTTTTGGTGTCACACAAGGAATGCAACCTATTTTAGGATATAATTATGGAGCAAACAGATGGGATCGCGTCAAACAAACATTACATATTGGTGTAATTGTGGGTATGTCAATAACTACTATCGGATGGTTAATCTGCGAATTATTTCCAAATTACATCAGCAATATGTTTACCGACGATTTGATTTTAAAAGAGATTGCGAATAACGGTTTTAGGATATTCTTTATCTTTTTTCCTATAGTTGGTGGACAAATTATAATCCAAAACTTTTTTCAATCAATCGGTATGCCCAAAATCTCTATCTTTTTATCATTAACCCGCCAATTAATATTTTTAGTACCATTCCTTATAATATTGCCCCAAATATTCGGAATTAATGGTGTTTGGTTTAGCGTAGCAGCAGCAGATATTTTAGCGGTTATAGTCACTATCATCACTTTGTTTATTCAAATTCGTAAATTAAATATTAAGTTTACCCATGATTAAAGATATTCAATTGCGAGTAACACCTGAAGTAGCATCCAATTACGATAAATTAAAAAAATTATCGTCAGTTCAATTGGGTATACACCAAGATCGCATCAAATTCGTCAAAATAATCAAACGATCTATCGATGCTCGTCAACGTATTGTCATGGTTAATCTTACAATTCGGAATTTCATTAATGAAATTCCTCTGTCAACCACCCTTATTACTCCTATTAAGTATCCACAAGTCCACAATGGGAAACCGGTCATAATAGTTGGAGCCGGACCTGCTGGATTGTTTGCTGCGCTAAGGCTAATAGAATTAGGGTTAAAACCGATTGTTTTAGAACGCGGAAAAGATGTAGATTCTCGCCGAAAAGATATGGCACGTATTGCAAGAGAAAACATCATTGACCCGAACTCAAATTATTGTTTTGGCGAAGGCGGAGCCGGGGCATATTCTGACGGAAAATTGTATACTCGAAGTAAGAAAAGAGGCTCAATCGAAAAAATACTTACAGTATTTCATCAACATGGCGCTCATGAAGATATTTTGGTCGATGCGCATCCTCATATTGGAACAGATAAATTACCCGAAGTAATTAAAGCCATCAGAGAACAAATAAAATCATGTGGTGGAGAAGTGTATTTCTCCACTAAAGTCGTAGATATTATTATTGAAAACGACACGGCTTATGGTGTCATCGATGAAAATGGAACGCAGTATAAAGGTGCCGTAATTTTAGCAACCGGTCACTCCGCCAGAGATGTTTATCATTTTTTACATGACAAAAATGTCATTTTACAACCGAAAGGTATTGCTGTTGGAGTTCGTTTGGAGCATCCACAACAATTAATCGATCAGATTCAGTATCATTCGCCCAATGGGCGCGGCAAATATTTACCGGCAGCTGAATATTCCATGCTGACACGTGTGGATGACCGAGCAGTATATTCATTCTGTATGTGCCCGGGAGGTTTCATAATCCCGGCAGCCAGCGATAAAAATCAATTAGTTGTAAATGGGATGTCACCATCAAACAGAGGTACCAAATGGGCTAATTCGGGTATGGTTGTAGAGATTTTGCCCGAAGATATCCCCGAATACGATAAATATGGATGCCTAAAAATGATGAAATTCCAAGAAGACATCGAATATACGTTCTATACTGCGGCCAATAAAACACAAAATGCTCCTGCACAACGAATGCTTGATTTTGTAAACGGGCAACTTTCTGCAAATCTTCCTAAGACCTCATATGCCCCGGGCATACATCCTGCACGCATAGATAAACTATTACCCCCGATAATCTCAAAACGTCTCCAAGAGGGTTTCCGTGTCTTTGGACACAAAGCCAAAGGATTCCTTACAAACGAGGCAGTCCTTATCGGTGATGAAACTCGCACTTCTGCTCCGGTAAGAGTTCCACGAGATAACGAAACACTAAACCACATAGAAATTTCAGGACTATTCCCTTGCGGAGAAGGCGCCGGATATGCCGGCGGTATAGTTTCTGCTGCTATTGATGGAGAAAGATGCGCCGAGGCTGCAGCTCTCTATATCAACAATCTTATTCCCCGTCCATAATCTCAGCCAAATCCTTCATTTCTTGATATTCATTCCATTCAGGATCATTTTCAGCATTGATTGTCAAAGGGAGTAACTCATACGCTGCCAACGCTTCGTTAAGACGATACTCAAATATCTTGAGATTTTTAGTATAGAATATCCAATTTCTCTCATCATCCCCTGTATATATGCCGGTCATAATAGCCACCGGATCTTTCTTAAATGTCTCAGCAAAAGAATTGTGGACAGCCTCCATCAATGTAGAAGTCTTAATATCCGGCATTCCGGAAGGTTCTCCGTCATAACGCCAAGATATATCTACCCTAATATTATATTTTTGTGAAGCTATGATATTTTCAAGATTCCGACGACCGGTTACCATAATAAGTCGCCCATTCTCACTCTCTGTCGGACAAGTCCACCACTCAGTTGATATTTTCATATAAAACAATTATTGAATTATTAGTAAAGATACAAAAAAATCGAATATATTTGATTTTTATATTATAGATTTGTTTAATAAATCCGCATTTTGTATATTCGCGTAAATATATTTAATATGATACGACAAATTTTTACTTTTATCACATTAGCTATTGGTATTTTTCTTGCATCGGCTCAACCTAAATATGAAACACGTGCAGCCTGGTTGGTAATTGAAAATGGCAAAGATTGGCCATGTGGGAACTTTAATCCAACAGAACAGCAACAACAGCTTTGTGATATTCTGGATAAATTAGTCGCAGCAAATTTTAATACGATATATGTCCAAGTACAATCAAACGGAGGTGTAATATGGAAATCGTCTTACCTACCTGCTCAAAGTTCTGTTACTGGTAACGGAGCTATAAACTTGTCGTATGATGTGGCTGAATTTATTATTTCAGAATGTCATAACCGACTGCTCGAATGTCATGCGTGGCTGACTCCCTTTGATTTAGGGACATCTATTGATAAGAACAAGTACTCTCTCAACGAAATAAAACATCCCACAACCGAATACCCCGATCTTTGCATTGAATATTCCGGAAGATATTATTTCGACCCAGGCATCCCTAAATCTCGTGAATTGATATATGAAATATACAATGAATTGGCGTCGGAATATGATTTCGATGGAATCAATTTAGACCTAACTTGCTATCATGGGCTACAATTTAGTGATACTGATAGTTATTATAATTATAATCCGGAATATCTTGGTAAAGAAAATTGGCGCAGACAAAATCTTGACTTATTTATAGAGGGATTACATGATGAAATAAAAGCTGTTGCTCCAGATCTCAGAATAGGAGTATCTCCAATTGGAGTATATAAGCAGCTGATCGGATATGACAACCAAACCGCATACAACTATACATATCAAGACCCATGTTATTGGATAAATAATGGATGGATAGATTATATTTCTCCAAAAATGTTTCATACCGAGAAAAATGGGTTTTCGGGAAATCTCCAAAAATGGATTAATGAAAGCAATATTAGTTCATTGATCATCGGTATATCTGCCGAGATGCTAACGGCGGACGATTGGAGTGTTGAGACGTTAACTGACCAAATTCAAGTAATTAGAGAAAATGGCGTACCGGGAATAGTTATATATAGTATTGGAGACCTATTATCCAACTCCGAAAAGAATATGTTATTTAATGACAAATTACAATCTGAGTATTTCAGATACCCATCTCATATCGCATTAAACACCCCAATGACATCCCAACCTCCACAAAATGTGGTACAAGAATTTGTGGGTGACGGATATCATATCTATTGGGATTCTCCAAATACGACAGATGTTCGCTACTACTCTGTTTATTTTGCTGATGAGAATAACCAATTAAATATCAACTATCCGAATTCACTCATCACGGCAAAACACAAAGAGCAATCATTTATATATCCCGCCACCTCTGATACTGGAGTGAGATTTGCGGTTACAGCGTTTGATCAATTCTATAATGAAAGTATCCCGGTGTGTGCTAATATATCCGGGTTAGATGATATATATCAAGAAGATATTTTTTACTATCATCAAGGAACATTGTATGTTAGTTCTTATAAATTGATTAATCGGATTGAAATACGTTCATTCTACGGAACCGCAATTAAGACAGAGAGCATTAAGGATTATAGTGCAATCCTCAATTGCAGTCACCTTCTATCGGGAGCATATATCGTAACAATAATATATGAATCCGGGACAAGAAAAACCGAAAAAATCATTCTTTAAAATTGGGCAGAATCAAAAGTAATCACTATTTTTGTATAAAATATAAAACCATATAATCGTAATGGAAATCAAAGGAAAAATAATCGTAGCTTTGCCGGAAGCGTCAGGGACATCTAAAGCCGGCAACGCATGGAAAAAACGCGAATACGTTCTTGAAACACTTGAAACATATCCCAAGAAAGTTGCATTTAATTTCTTCGGCGATCGTGTTGATCAATATCCTCTAAATGTTGGAGACGTAATTACTCTCAATTTTGATATTAATAGCCGAGAGTTTAATGGAAGATGGTACACTGATATTAGCGGATGGAAAGCCGAAAAAGAAGGAGCATCAACACAAATCCCACCTGTTGATAGACCCGAAGATTTTCCCGGAGCGGTTCCCCCACCCCCTGTTGCTATCGATGGCGGAAATGATAGTGATGACCTCCCATTCTAAGTATATTTACTTTATCAAAGCACAAAAAAGAAGCGAAATGATTTTGGACATTTCGCTTCTTTTTTATGCTTTATTGTTATTTATACATATCCACGAATAATACCGCGTTTTGAGTTGCGCACAAAAAGGATGATTTCATCTCTTTCTTTTGTTGCCGGAAGTTCGGCTTCTATGCGTTCTACTGCATCGGTATTGTTCAAACCGGATAAATACAAATAACGATATATCTCTTGTATATCTCGGATTTGTTCGTTCGTAAAGTTTCTACGACGAAGTCCGATTGAGTTGATACCGGCATAGGCTATAGGTTCGCGCGCAGCTTTCACATAAGGAGGAATATCTTTATTCACCAATGCTCCGCCTTGAATCATTACATGTGGTCCGATGTGGCAAAATTGATGAATCAATGTACCACCGCCAATAACAGCATGGTTCTCAACTATTACCTCACCTGCAATCTGAGTTGCATTAGAGATTATCACATTGTCTCCAATAATACAATCGTGAGCGACATGTGAATACGCCATAATCAAGCAATTGCTACCAACAACGGTTTTACCTTTTGCAGCAGTACCACGATTGATAGTAACACACTCTCTAAGAGTTGTATTATCACCTACAATAGCTAACGTTTCTTCTCCTCTAAATTTGAGGTCTTGAGGTATCGCTCCGATTACAGCACCGGGGAAAATTGTACAATTTTTTCCTATGCGAGCACCCTCCATTATGGTTACGTTGCTACCAATACGTGTACCCTCGCCAATCTCTACGTTTTGATCTATAGTTACAAATGGATCAATAACTACGTTTGACGCAATCTTTGCGGCAGGATGCACGTAGGCTAATGGTTGTTTCATAATTACTATATTAATAAGTGATCTTTATTTATTCTTTATAATTTGAGCCATAAACTCGCATTCGGTAACGATTTTTTCGCCAACAAATGCATAACCTTTCATGACAGCACAACCACGACGAAGCTCAGTCATAAATGACACATGGAATATCAATGTATCTCCGGGTACTACTTTCTGACGGAACTTCACATTATCGATCTTCATAAAGTAGGTTGAATATTGTTCGGGATTTTCAACAGTACTCAAAACCAAAAGACCTCCGGTTTGTGCCATAGCTTCAATATGGAGCACACCGGGCATAACCGGTTCTTGCGGGAAGTGACCTTGGAAAAATGGCTCATTGGTGGTAACATTCTTAACACCAACAATATAATTTTCACCCTTATCGATAATTTTATCAACAAGGAGGAACGGATATCTGTGAGGGAGCAATTCTCGGATTCGGTTGTTGTCCATAATTGGCGGCAACGATGGGTTATATACGGGAGCTTGCAACTCTTGACGTTTAATCTCTTGGCGAATCTTCTTTGAGAAAGTTGTATTAATCGAGTGTCCGGGACGTGTTGCAATAATCTTACCTTTCAAAGGACGACCTATCAAAGCAATATCACCCAATACATCCATTAGCTTGTGTCGAGCCGGTTCGTTGTCAGAAGTCAACGGCTTCTCATTGACATAACCAAATTCAGATACATTTTTATGAGGAGCATTCATCAAGTCGGCAATATTATCCAATTCCTCTTGAGTCATTGGCGAGTCGTAAATTACGATTGCATTGTCCAAATCGCCTCCTTTAATCAAGTTGCCCTTTACCAATGGTTCTATTTCGCGAACAAACACAAACGTACGGCTTGCACTTATTTCTGAAGCAAAATCATCAAGGTTTTCAAGTGTAGCAAATTGGTTAGTCAACACCGGAGACTCAAAAGCCACCTTTGTTTCAATGCTGAAACTATCATCGGGCAAAACGATTATTGACGACCCGGTCGTATCATCACGAACCTCTATTTTTTGTTTTACAATATAGAAATCTTTTTCAGCCTTTTGCTCTTCAATGCCAACCTCTGCTATTTTCTCGCAATATTCTTTTGCGCTACCATCCAATATCGGCATTTCAGGAGCATTCAGTTTTATTAGGCAATTGTCGATACCGGCTGCATATATCGCCGCCAATGCATGCTCAATGGTGCTTATTACTACATCGCCCTTACCAATAACAGTTCCTCGTTGAGTCGACTTCACATTTTCAGCAAGCGCATCAATAATCGGCTCGCCTTCTAAATCTATTCTTTGAAATTTATAACCATGATTATCTGGTGCGGGTAGAAATTGAGCCTCAATTTCCATTCCGGTATGAAGACCTTTACCTTTTACCGAAAATGCACTTTTTAATGTTTGCTGTTTCATATATTTTGATATTATTCGTTTATTTTTTTTGAAATTTCATTTACTTTACGATTCAAATCGGCCAAGTTTTTGACATATACAGTTTGACGCATATATTCTTTGACGTCTACAGCTGGATAGCCCATTATACGACTGCCGGTCTTAACATCTCCATGAATACCCGACTGCGCTCCGACAGAAACTTGGTCGCCCACCTTGATGTGTCCGGCAAATCCTACTTGTCCTCCAACCATACACCATTCGCCTACTTTTGTCGAACCGGCGATACCCGATTGGGATGCCATCACAGTATTCGCTCCAATTTCAACATTATGTGCGACTTGAATCAGATTATCAAGTTTAACGCCCTTATGGATGCGTGTGCTTCCCATTGTGGCGCGGTCGATAGTCGTATTTGCTCCAATCTCGACATTGTCTGCTATTTCTACATTGCCGATTTGTGGTATTTTCTTATAGCCATCTTTATCGGGAGCGAAACCGAATCCATCGCTACCAATTACACATCCGGCATGGATGATACATAGAGCGCCAACTTTGCAACCTTGATATATCTTAACTCCGGGATATATTATAGTATTATCACCAATTGTCACTCCATCACCCACATATGACTGCGGATAAATCTTCACATTCACACCTAATTTAACTCCTCGACCAATATAGGCAAACGCGCCGATATAAACTCCTTGAGGGACGTCTACCCCATCAGAAATATAGCATGGCTGTTCGACTCCGGAAGGAAGCGTAACTACCATTTTCGATACCATATCAAGGAGCGAAGCGACCGTTGCATATGGGTCGTCGACACGTATCAACGTCGCCGATATAGGCTCATCGGCTTGAAAGTCTTTTCTGACTAATACTATCGACGATTTTGTATTATAAATATAGTGAGTATATTTTGGATTGGCTAAAAACGAGATAGCACCTTCATGCCCCTCCTCTATTTTGGCAAAGGTGTTAACAGTCACTGTTCCATCACCCTCTACAATGCCATTGACAAGCGAAGCAATTTGACTTGCTGAAAACTCCATTTTCGGTAAATGTTGGTTTAGTTATTTCTATTTCAATGTACAAAGATGCAAAAAAAAAATCACAATTCAGTTATTTAATATAGCAAAAATGCCTTAAAGCGTATTTATTGCGAATTTTTCAGCATAATTTCCGTATCCGACAAAATAATAAGACCATTTTTCAACAATAACCCTACTGCTTTCTTAAAGTCTTTTTTGCTACAGGACAACACATTTTTTATCTCCTCGGGCGAAGAATTATCACTCAACAATAGCTTTCCATCATTAGCCTGCATCATATCCACAATCGAGTCGACCAACACTTTTATTCGGTCAACAACGTAACCCGACAACGTTAGATCAATCTTATAGTCTTCTCTAATATTTTTGACATATGCCTTAATTTTATCTCCAATTTTTATCGATTGGTACAACTCATTATGGTAAATCATGCCATAATATAGATTATTGACTATCACTTTATAACCGATATCGGTTCGTTGATAGATCAATGCCTCAACAACCTCTCCTTTTTGCAATTGAGGTATTTTGTTGCCTAAGAATCGTTCTATCTTGGCCGATGCAACTATACGCTGAGTCGTATTATCTACATATGCATAAACCAAATAGCGTTTGCCTTGCTCCATCCTCACCTTTTGTTCTCTAAAAGGGACTAATAGATGCTTCATCAATCCCCAATCGAGAAATGCTCCAACTTTAGTCACTTGTGCTACTGTCAAATAGCCAAACTCATTAACTTGCAAATATGGGTGTTCAGTCGTTGCAATCAATCGTTGTTCCGAATCTCTATAGATAAAGACATCTATCTTATCTCCAATATGAGGCGTACCTATTATATAGCGATTAGGCAACAATATCTTCGTATTATCTCCGCCGTCAAGATATAAGCCAAAATCAACTATTTGTATTACTTCTAACTTGTTGAATCGTCCTAATTCTACCATTTCTGAAATTTTACTCCAAAAATACTACAAATAATCGTAGCAACAAAATGCATATATTCAGACTATCGGCTCAATCAAGCCATCAATTTTGCAAAAGTATTGTTTTGTAGAGTGAATTGATGTAATTTTGCAATGATTATGGACACATTATTAAAATACTTTCCGAATTTGACCCCTAATCAAATCAATCAATTTGAAGCATTAGGAACTTTATATCCCGAATGGAATGAAAAAATCAATGTCATTTCACGTAAGGATATCGCAAATCTTTATATCAACCATATCATACACTCACTATCTATAGCCAAATTCATATCCTTTGAGGCTCAAACTTCTATTATGGATATGGGTACCGGTGGAGGCTTCCCGGGAATACCATTGGCTATAACGTTTCCCCTTTGCCAATTTCATTTAATAGACCGAATCGGCAAAAAAATAAAAGTTGCCTCAGATATAGCGGACAAAATCGGGTTGAAAAATGTAACATTCCAACATGGAGATATAGGCGAATGTCGTAAGAAATTTGACTTTGTAGTAAGTCGTGCTGTAATGAGATTAGATGAACTTGTGCCTCTAATTCGCAAAAACATTTCTAAAAGCAGCAAAAATGCATATCCAAATGGTTTGATTTGCCTAAAAGGGGGCGATTTGTCGGATGAAATGAAGTCGATCAAAAGCCCGATAATTGAGACAGATTTAAGTGACTTTTTCAGCGAGGATTTTTTTGTAACTAAAAAATTAATCTACGTAAATATTTAGGAGATGAATCTACAGCGTTTCGTTTTCAATATGTTCGGAGTGAACACATTCATCATTTGGGATGAACAGACATTTGATGCAGCGATTGTTGACCCCGGCATGATCAATGACTCTGAGATAAAGGCGATCGATTCATTCATTGCTGAAAAAAATTTAAGCATCAAGCATTTGATATGTACCCATCTCCATATCGACCATGTATTTGGGGCTCATCATATTATAGAAAAATTTGGCGTCAACTTAGAAGCTAATTCTGATGATAGTTTTTTAGGCGAGAATCTACTTGCTCAAGCTCGACTATTCGGCTTAAACTACGATTTTTCGTCTCTATCAATCAGCCATGAATTACATGAGGGAGACAAAATATTTTTAGGAAATGAGTCGTTAGAAGTATTACACGTTCCAGGCCACTCTCCCGGAGGGATTGCGCTATACTCACCTTCTGACAATTGGGTAATCGTAGGCGATGCTTTATTCAAATCAAGTATTGGTCGTACAGATTTGGCAGGAGGCAACTATGCTCAACTAATTGATGCGATATCTACAAAACTTCTTACTCTCCCCAACTCAACAATAGTTTATCCCGGTCATGGTCCAAGTACTACTATTGCGGAGGAAAAATCCACTAATCCCTATCTATAAACGGATCAAACTCATCGATATAATGCACTTCGTCGCTTTCATGAGCGGACTTTAATTCCTCAAGAACGGAAATCACGCCATGCCATGCAACTCTTACATAGTATGGCATATTTTTTGTCATCGAATAAGATTCTATGGCTTTATCCATGATTGTCGCAGCCATGTCATAACCTTTAACTCGACATATACTTAGCACGGCAATAAGCCAAACTTCAGGTTGCCATATTTGTTTTAACCTCTGCGCTTCTATAATATCAGAAACAACATCCTCATATCGACCTAAACGATATAGAACCTCATAATAGATATTATATCCTTTTTGCAATTGACCATGGCGATGCAAGCAATCTAATACATTAAAGGCTTGAATATTGTGACCATTGGATAAGTATCCAATAGACCACTCTATCCATAAATCTTCATCGATATATTTCGTTGCATCATAATAGGCATCTATAATGCAATGGTCGAAAGAGTCATTCATTTCAGACAGAAGACAATCCACCCATAGTTTTTCTTCTGGTTGAATTTTAGAAATATCAAGGATTAGCTTAACGGCATCGTCGGTTTGTCCTATACTATCGTATAGCATCGCCAATGTCCTGACACATTGACTATCTTGAGGATTTTTTGATAAGATGAATTTTAGAGAGTCAATTGTTTCTTCTATATCTTTATTAAGTTCAATCGCAATCTGAGCTTTTAATACACGGCTACGATGTGACTCCGGCTCTATAGCCAACGCGTAATCAATCGCACTTAGAGCCTTTTCGTATTCAGTACAATTATAATAGGATTGTGACAAGCACTCCCAAAAGATGGCATTAAAAGGCTCTTGCATTGTTGCATCCTCAAACAATGAAGCCGCTATTTCATGCTCTCCGATTCCATCAACAACCATTCCCAACTCATAGTAAAACGTTGATGGATACGCACATTTTTCTGCTATTGCCTGCTTTTTAACAACAGCCCATGAAACAATAGAATACTCCTCTATAAAATCAACAAGTTGGATGATCGTTTCATCATCCAACTTATATGATTTTGATATAATCTTATCTATTTCATATACAGCCAGATCCTTGGACGGGCATTCCAACTTTAGTTGCAGAATATCCCATAACACTGAGCGGTGTTCATATAGTTTTACCAATTCAGAAGCTGCATCATTATCATTGTTGGAATAGTAATAATAAGCCCTTCTAACCGCCAGCAACTCACTATCCGGATATAATCTGGCTCCACACATCAAGGCTTCCAATTTCACGTATTGATCATCAATATCATTAGCATAATCATATACGTCAATCAAATCAAATTCATCAAAATATATTGCCGACTTCACTTCGGTCGACAATATATCTTTGAATTGATTATAGAGCTGAAATTGGTCGTTAGAATTACTATTCATTGACTATTTCTTTTGAGCCTTCTCCCAACTGTCTTTCAACGCGATGGTGCGATTGAAGATTAACGCACCTTCTTTTGAGGCGTAGTCGGGAGTGAAATATCCGATACGTTGGAATTGGAACTTCTCGCTAACTTTTGCGTTAGCAGCAAGATATGGCTCCACCTTCACTCCGTCTACTACTTTCAATGAATCCTGATTTAATAGTTCTCTGAAATCCTTTTCTTTTTCTTCTGCCGGATTTTCTACAGCAAACAGGCGGTCGTACAATCGAACAGTCGCATCAACTGCATGAGCCACTGAAACCCAATGCAGCGTCCCTTTCACCTTGCGCATACTACCGGGCATACCACTTTTGGTTTCAGGGTCATACGTACAATAAATTTCTTCAATATTACCTTCGGCATCCTTCTTAACGCCGGTACACTTAATAATGTAGCCACCCTTAAGACGTACCTCACCGTCGGGAGCAAGACGGAAGAATTTTTTCGGAGGATTTTCCATAAAGTCATCACGCTCTATATAAATCTCTCTCGAAAATGGCATTTGATGAGTTCCCGCATTTATATCTTCAGGATTGTTTTCCAACTCAAGCATTTCAACTTGACCTTCAGGATAATTAGTTATAATCAACTTTACAGGATCCAATACTGCCATAACGCGAGTAGAGACTTTATTCAAATCCTCTCTAACTGCATGTTCAAGCAATGACACACTATTAAGAGCCTCAAATTTAGTATATCCAATCATATCCACAAAGTTACGTATCGATTTGGGAGTATATCCTCGACGACGCATACCGGATATAGTCGGCATACGAGGGTCATCCCAACCGGCAACCAATCCCTCTTTTACCAATTGAAGCAACTTGCGCTTACTCATTACTGTATAAGTCAAGTTCAAGCGGTTGAACTCAATCTGACGTGGACAATAAGACTCATCTGCAAGTTCCTTTACAAAATATTCGTACAACGGACGATGAGGGACAAATTCAAGTGTACATATCGAATGTGTAACACCCTCGAAATAATCGCTCTGACCATGAGCAAAATCATACATAGGATATACGTTCCATTTCGTTCCGGTACGATGATGAGGCGTCTTGATGATACGATACATTATCGGGTCACGAAAATGCATATTTGATGAAGCCATATCAATCTTTGCACGCAACACACGCGAACCTTCATCAAATTCTCCCTTATTCATGCGTTCAAATAAATCCAAATTTTCGTCAACTGAACGATTTCTGAATGGGCTTTCCGTTCCAGGCGTAGTCGGAGTCCCTTTTTGGGCCGCTATTTGCTCTGATGATTGATCGTCGACATATGCCTTACCTTCTTTTATTAGTCGAATTGCTAAATCGTATAATTGAGGAAAATAATCCGACGCGTAATATTCTCTATTACCCCAATCAAATCCGAGCCAATGAATGTCCTCTCTTATCGAATCCACATATTCAACATCCTCTTTCACCGGATTGGTGTCATCAAATCGAAGATTACATGTTCCTCCAAATTTTTCAGCTATACCGAAATCCATACATATAGCTTTTGCATGACCGATATGTAGATACCCATTGGGTTCCGGTGGGAAACGTGTATTCAAGCGTCCTCCATTCTTTCCGGCTTGAAGATCATCATAAACAATCTGTTCGACAAAATTCAGTCCTTTTTTCTCTGTATTTTCAGTTTCATTCATAACAGTCATAGCTCATGTAATTTATGATATTGATATTAATGATTATTCTATTTCTAAATTTAATGTACAAATTTAGTCATAAATCTCGGTATAATAATATATCTGAAGTAAAAATATAATAAAAGGACTCCTTGATAATTCAAAGAGTCCCTCTATTAATGAGTCACGAACTTATGCGTTCTTTACTTTATCTACAATAGCTTTGAACGCTGCAGGATTGTTAAGAGCAAGGTCGGCAAGGACTTTGCGGTTAATCTCAATACCGGCCTTGTGAATGAGTCCCATCAATTTTGAGTATGAGAGGTCTTCAAGGCGAGCAGCTGCATTGATACGTTGAATCCAAAGAGCACGGAAATTACGCTTTTTGTTCTTACGATCACGATAAGCATAAGTAAGACCTTTTTCCCAAGTGTTCTTTGCTACCGTCCAAACGTTTTTACGGCAACCGAAATAACCACGGGTGAGTTTTAAGATTTTCTTTCTGCGTGCTCTTGACGCAACATGATTTACTGATCTTGGCATTTCTGTAAATTGTTTTGAATGTTAGCGGCTTACGCTCTTATTAGCTATACATTCGGTTAATAAAAGAATTATAAAATCACGAATTAAAAAACGAGAAACCTATTAGAAATTATTTGAGGGCAAGTAATGCCTTTACGTTGCTCTCATCAACCTTAGCGATTACGCCTGAGTGAGTGAGGTTTCTTTTCTGCTTCTTAGTCTTCTTTGTCAAGATATGACTTTTGAACGCATGTTTTCTTTTGATCTTTCCTGATCCGGTAAGGGCGAACCTCTTTTTGGCACCGGAGTTAGTCTTAACCTTTGGCATTTTTGTTACTTTTAATTTGTTAATTCGAGTTATAAAATTGTCCTATATCAACTCGTGACATGGATTATTATTTTTTCTTTGGCGTAAGCATAATAATCATACGCTTACCTTCTAATACCGGCATTTGCTCCACCTTGCCATACTCTTCCAAGTCATTAGCAAATCTCAGAAGCAATACTTCTCCTTGCTCTTTAAACAAAATCGAACGACCTTTGAAGAATACATATGCCTTAACTTTAGCTCCTTCTTGAAGGAATCCAATAGCATGCTTAAGCTTGAAATTATAGTCATGGTCGTCGGTTTGCGGACCAAAACGAATTTCTTTAACCACCACTTTCGTGGATTTTGCTTTTTGTTCCTTCAGTCGTTTTTTTTGCTGATATAAGAACTTTTGGTAATCAAGAATCTTGCATACCGGCGGCTCTGCGTTGGGCGAAATTTCAATCAAATCAAGACCTAAATCATCTGCGATCTTGATAGCATCTTGAATTGGGTAAACTCCTGTCTCTACATTATCACCTACGAGTCTTACTTCTCGTGCTCTAATGCGGTCATTGACAGCGTAGGGCTCTTGTTTTTTGTCGCCTCTACGAGGTGGGACGTTGCTACGAACTACTCCCGGATTGGGTTTTTTCTCCATTCAGTATTTTTATTGATTAATCATATTTTCGACCTCTTGAGCCAAATTCTCGGCAAAGGTAGCAATTTTTACCGAACCTTGATCACCTTCGCCCTGTTTTCTTACAGATATTTCACCATTCTGAGCTTCTTTTTCGCCCACAATCAATAAGTAAGGGATGCGTTTTAATTCATTATCACGAATCTTTTTGCCGATTTTTTCATTGCGATCATCAACAAACACCCTCACATCTGACATTGAAAGTTGTTTAGCCACTTCATGAGCGTAATCATTGAATTTTTCGCTAATGGGAAGCACTACTGCTTGCTCGGGCGTCAACCACAACGGGAATTTACCGGCAGTATGCTCAAGCAATACAGCCACAAATCGCTCCATAGAACCAAACGGTGCTCGATGAATCATCACAGGACGATGCTTTTGATTATCAGCTCCGGTATACTCCAATTGGAAACGCTCAGGCAAATTATAATCGACTTGTATGGTACCAAGTTGCCAACGGCGACCGATAGCATCTTTCACCATAAAGTCAAGTTTCGGACCATAGAATGCTGCTTCGCCAAGTTCCGTGCGAGCTTTCAATCCTTTTTCGACACACGCTTCTATAATAGCACTTTCTGCGAGATGCCAATTTTCATCTGTACCTATATATTTTTCTTTGTTTTTAGGGTCGCGGAGCGATATTTGCGCTTCAAAATTCTCAAATTTAAGAGCCTTAAATATATAGAATATAATATCCATAACCTTAAGGAACTCTTCTTTTATTTGATCAGGAGCACAGAAAATGTGCGCATCGTCTTGAGTAAATCCGCGTACGCGAGTCAACCCATGCAACTCACCGCTTTGTTCATAACGATACACCGTACCAAATTCAGCAAGGCGCAACGGAAGTTCACGATACGAGCGAGGGAATGCCTTGAATATCTCACAATGGTGAGGACAATTCATCGGCTTAAGCAAATACTCCTCTCCTTCTTCCGGAGTGTGAATCGGTTGAAATGAATCCTTTCCGTATTTAGCATAGTGACCGGATGTCACATACAACATTTTATTGCCAATATGCGGCGTAATTACTTGTTGATAGCCATATTGTTTCTGAATCTTACGAAGGAATTGTTCCAAACGATCGCGCAACGCAGCTCCCTTTGGAAGCCATAGAGGCAATCCGGCGCCTACATTTGTCGAGAACGCAAACAATTCCATTTCCTTACCCAACTTACGATGGTCGCGTTTTTTTGCTTCTTCCAACAATGCAAGATATTCATCAAGCATTTTCTTCTTGGGGAAAGTTATACCATATACACGCACCAATTGGTTGCGTTTTTCATCACCTCTCCAATAAGCTCCAGCCAAAGACGTAATCTTAATGGCTTTTATCGGCGATGTGTTTGGGATATGCGGACCTCTACAGAGATCAGTAAATGCGCCTTGAGTATAGGTAGTAATTTGTCCATCTTCAAGTTCATTTATCAACTCGCATTTATAAACCTCACCTCTATCGCCAAATAATTTTAGCGCATCAGCTTTAGAAATATCCGCACGTTTTATTTCCTCTTTACACTGAGCGAGTTCGAGCATTTTCTTTTCAATCTTAGGAAAATCCTCTGCAGAAAGTTTATTTTCTCCCGGGTCTATATCATAATAGAAACCATTCTCTACAGCAGGACCGATACCAAACTTAACACCCGGATATAATTCTTGCAGAGCCTCAGCCAAAAGGTGAGCCGAGCTATGCCAAAACGCATGTTTGCCCTCCGGATCATCCCACTTGAATAACTTTATTGTTGCATCAGTGTCGATTGGTCGTGAGATATCCCATTCGGCATCATTTATTGTTGCGGCAAGAATATCTTGCGCAAGGCGTGGACTTATACTCTCCGCAATTTGATATGGGGTTACTCCTTTTTCAAACTGCTTTACGCTACTGTCTGGAAATGTAATGTTTATCATTTTGGTATGAAAATTTTATAGCGGTTTCTTATTCTTTGAGAAAATTACCGCAAATCGACTGCAAAAATAACTAATAATGCTCATTTTTCAACACATTAATGCCATTTTTTTTTGTTAATCTAAAAAATCACGCAACAAAATAGACTTCCTCTGCCTTATTCTTGGGGCTTATTGTTGTTTTTATGAATCTGTTCTTTCTTAAATTCATCCCATTGCTTGGTTCTATTTCTCCGAGATTTAATCTGCGAAATTCCAACCAATTGTTTCAACATCGACAATGCTCGATACCCAATTTTGAAATTTCGGTTTCCAACATTTCGGCTCACCAATCTCTGGTCGGGCGTTTGCATCAATCTTATTCTCTCTTTATTGATATTTTCAACTCGCTCTACAAGTGCGTATACCGACGGAGTCAGCTCCGGAGCATCCATTGGCTCATATATTTCAAATTCCCCTACACTAAATTTTCTCTTGTCCCATTTTTTTGCCTCCTTTATTGTTATATACTCCTTATCCATTATAGGGAGGTTCTATAATTTCAATTTCTCATTAGCGAGTAGTCAGAACCTCATTAAGA
>CAZWWS010000030.1:0-29812 GCA_964637445.1 uncultured Muribaculum sp. | reverse complement strand
GATTGAGTCAGGAATATATGAAAAATCAGTAACTGCTGTAGGTATAATAGGCAGTAATTTAATTATATCGTATGATTCAACCATAGCATACTCTGATTTATCATCACGCCACAACTCATTAGATGCATTCATAGCGATAGGTTCTCTATCATTAAATTCTATAAAAGGATTGAATGAGAGCAAAGCTTTGGTTTTAAATGGTGCAAGTGTAAAGCTTATAAATGTAGATTTCAATAATAATACGTCTACCAATACAAATATTGTATCTTCGGGTGTAAGTTTTATAGGCGAAAGTGAGAATGATTATTATTTTACAAATGGTTCTACATTATATAGAGTAGACAATGAAGGAAACAATACTGCAATCACACTGACTACCGACCTAAGCAACAATGTAATATCATATTGGAATGATATTGACAACCTATGGGCTGCATCCAATGATTTGTTTACTATAAAAGGTGTGGGTAATTATAAATTAGATAGCGAAGGAAACGTTACTACATTAAAAGATAGATTTGTTCCCGAAAACTATAACGTAACATTACCCATGAGTCTTTATTTCGGACCTTCCGGAAAGTTGTATGTAAATAATTCGATGACTATATATTTTGGAGTAGGAGAATATTCTTATACACCTATAAATACTTACTATGCAGGAGAGTGGAAAAATGTAACTATTACAAATATACCACAGTCATCAGGGGCTTATTATGAAACAGCCGGTGTATCTCATGTTGTTGAAGACCCTGAAGATTCAAATACTTATTATTATGGCAATTTCTGGCGTGGTGTGCGTAAAGTGACAGATTGTCAGTCTATATTGAATTATACTCGCCATAATAGTACTTTAATTAGTTTTAATAGTGATTTTGGTTGTATAGCTACTGATTTGGACTTTGATAAATATAATAATTTGTGGGCTATAACTTATGTAGCAGATGTTACATCAATGCCGGCTCTTCATGTTTTGTCGTTAGATAAACTTAAATTGAGTAATACTGAAAAAAGTGACTGGAGCGGAGTTCCTCTTCCACAAGCAAAAATAAATAAAGGATCAAAAATGCTTGTATGTAAAAAATCAGATATGGTGTTTATTATAAATATTGATTATGGTGGTGTACTCACGGCCGTTTATACCAACGGTACACCAACTGATTTATCTGATGATACAATTACCACATACACATCATTTGTAGATCAAGACGGAAAAACTTATTCATCCAATTATTTGTTGGATATAGTAGAGGATAAGAATGGTAAGGTATGGATAGGTACGGAAGGTGGTGTCATCGAATTGACGCGTCCTGAAGATTATGTAAAAGAAAATGTACCTGTAAATCATATCAAAGTGCCGCGTAATGATGGCACATCTTTTGCCGATTATTTGCTTGACGGACAATCGGTAAGTGCTATAGCAGTAGATTCGTCAAATAGAAAATGGCTTGGTACTACATCTACCGGTATATATCTTGTAAGCGAAACAGGCGATGAAATTTTAGAAAGTTTCAGCACCGAGAATAGTTATCTACCTTCCAATTGTGTATATGATATTGCTTGTGATCCATATTCGTCAAGTGTATTCATTGGTACATCGATGGGATTGGCCGAATATATGGGCGATTCATCACCGGCTTCAGAGGATTATTCCAACGTATATGCTTATCCCAACCCCGTTCGTCCTGAATATACCGGATGGATTACCGTGACAGGACTTATGGATAATTCGTTGGTTAAAATTACTGATGCGGCAGGAAATGTACTCTACACCACAACAAGTGAAGGAGGTATGATCACTTGGGATGGATGTAATAGCGCAGGCGAACGCGTCAAGACAGGCGTATACTATGTATTTGCTTCGCAAAATGCGACAGGAACTTCATCGGGCGCTGTAACTAAGATATTAGTAGTAAAATAGATATAATATTCATTAGTATAGATAGAGTCGAGTCAAAATATACGCTCGACTCTAAAATTATATAAGAAAATATGGATTCTAATTTCAAATATAAAGATGAGGAAGATAAATGCTATGGCTTAACCGGTATGGCTATCAGCATGGTTGTCTTTGATAGCGACGATATTTTGTCGGCTATAAATCTTGAGGCTCCGGCTGATGAGTCGGTAGAATTCCTTCCGCAATATAATTTTTCAGGAAATCCGAATATTTCTATAAAATCCGTATGGACTAAGGTTGTAGAGCATTATCAAATCACTATGGGTATGTTGATAGCCAACGTGATGTGTCGAAACTATGTCTACCATCGTTCTTCAATGGATGGTCGTATTCGCTTGGATATGCTAAATATACTTAAACAAGAAGGTCGCGAATCTTGTTCGCTCGATGATGATGAAATAGAACAACTATTCGACAAAACATATAGCTATCTGCATCGTCTGTTCAATCATCATAGAGTGCATGATGTGGCTCACGAATTTGCTTCGTATCTGAAAAATCATCGTAGAATGTCGCGTGCCGACGTGCTTGAACACCTCCAAGCGCTCAATATGATGTAGATTTTTGAACGTTGAAATAATAAACATATTTACTCTAAATAAAGAATAATCAGTTTATTATCAATATATTAGAATAAAAATATTTACTTACTATTAAATATACCCCTCCTTCTTAAGTGAAAGAGGGGTAATTTTGTAACATCAAATTGAAGTTAAATAGGTATAATTAATAATAGCCCCGACAGCAGCAGGTATTTGGTTGTCGAGAATACTAATCGAATAAGTAAACAGATAAAGGTAATAGTAAACAGGGATGAATTACAAGGGTCGACGCGAGTCGACCCTTATTCTTTGATTACTTGTTGTGCAAATGCTTTAGAATATGTAAATTTGCCATAAAAATTAGATAGATATGAAGATTGCTCTCATTGGATATGGAAAAATGGGCAAAACAATTGAACAAATTGCCCTAAATCGTGGACATGAAATAGTGTCGATAATAGATATAGACAATCAGCAAGATTTTGATAGCGATGCTTTTCGTTCGGCTGATGTAGCTATTGAATTTACAACACCAAATACGGCTGTAGACAATTATATGAAAGCATTTGCTCAAGGGGTGGCTGTTGTGTCGGGTAGCACCGGATGGACTAAGCGTATGCCCGAAATAAAAGCTATTTGTGACAAAGGTGATGCTACATTTTTCTGGACATCAAATTTCAGTCTTGGTGTGAATATCTTTTTTGCCTTAAATAAATATTTGAGTGCTATAATGGATAATTTCGATAACTATCAGCCTAAAATGAAAGAAATCCATCATATTCATAAGCTCGACCACCCCAGTGGCACGGCTATTACATTGGCTGAAGGTCTTATCGAAAATGTTGGGCGTATTGATAATTGGATTGAAGAGTGCGCTACCGATTCACAGTTGCTCATTGAGCATCAACGTGAAGGGGAAGTGCCCGGTACGCACATCATTTCATGGGATTCGGATGTTGATATTATTACAATAGAACACAAAGCCAAAAGTCGTCAAGGATTTGCTTTGGGTGCTGTTGTTGCGGCCGAATGGGTTTGCGGTCAAAAAGGATTTTTGACTATGGATCAAATGATGCATGGCATCATTCGCGATTCTAATTTGCTTGATATTACTAAGAAATAATTTTATGGATAATAACACGAAGCCTACATTTATCGAAGATTTGCGACGTAGAATTTCTGAAACTCGTCCTACTCGATGGATACGTTTTACCATTGTTGCTATTATATTTTTTGCGTGGGTTATCTGGCTCGAAAATTGGTGGGTAGCTCCTTGGATTATCCTGCTCTTTGATATATATATTACCGTATATATTCCACTCACTTGGTGGAAAAATAGCAAAAACAAGATGGTAAAAAGCATCATGAGCTGGGTTGATGCTATCGTCTATGCTTTGGTGTTGGTATATTTTGTCTTTGCTTTTATCGGACAAAATTATCAGATTCCATCTTCTTCATTGGAAAAAACACTTCTCACCGGCGATTATCTATGGGTAAACAAGATGGCTTATGGTCCGCGTGTACCGATGACTCCTATTCACTTCCCACTTGTTCAAAACACGTTGCCTATCATCAACACAAAGAGCTATCTCGACAATCCTCAGTGGGAATATCATCGCTTGAAAGGATTAGGCAATGTAGAGCGTGGTGATATAGTAGTGTTTAATTTTCCTGCCGGAGATACAGTAGCTCTCAAAGCTCAAAATCCCGATTACTATCACCTTGTGGAAATGTATGGCCGCACTGCCATCAATATGAACAAGGATGTATTTGGTGATGTAATATATCGTCCTGTCGACCGACGTGAAAACTATGTGAAACGTGCTGTAGGACTCCCCGGCGAAAATTTTAAGATAGTAGACGGTGTCATATATATAAATGGAGAACCGATTGAGCAACCGCAACACGTGCAGTTCAACTACTATTATCAGAAAACCGATGCTCCGTTTACTCCTGAGCAATGGGACGAACTTGGTATTGCTGTAGATGATCGTCGCATAGTTCCCGTTAATGCTAATGATTTGCAAGGATTGAAAGCCCTTGGATTTACTGTAAACGATAATGGTAAAGTACCTACAATTTATAATTCACCACTTACATTGGAGATGGTTGAAAAATTGAAAAACATGCCCGGTGTATCGAAAGTAATGCAAGAGAAGCCGTCGGTTCCAGAGCAACTATCTTTATATCCGGCCGGTATTTCTGCCAATTGGACACGAGCCGATTATGGCGAAATATGGATTCCTAAAAAAGGAGTTACTATAGACCTTAATGCACATAATTGGAAAATATATGGTCGTTGTATTCGCAACTATGAGCATAACGATGCCGAGCTTCGTGGCGATATGGTATATATCGATGGTAAGCCTGCCAAAACTTATACATTCAAGATGGATTATTACTTTATGGTAGGAGACAATCGCGACAATTCTCTCGATTCGCGATATTGGGGTTTTGTACCCGAAGACCATATTGTAGGCAAGCCAATGTTTGTGATCGTATCGTTCGACAAAGACAAAGGATTGTTTGACGGCGGTATCCGTTGGAATCGTGTATTCAAGGATGCCAACCCCGATAAATAGCGATAGCCGATGAGTATTTCTCCTCTGATTCGCCATACCGATCGTACGCTCTTGTTGCGCCCTGCTTATTGTGGGCCGATTGATTACTATGCCCTAATGGCATCGTATTCAAAAGTGGTGGTGGACTATGACGCACGTTTCAACAAGCGACTGAAAGATACGCATCGTTTTTCTATACTTGGCACAGGAGGGCTTCACGAACTCACTGTGCCTCTTGAGAATGTGGCCGGTATGTCGCAAATGCCTTGGTCTGCCATCCGATTGTCGCAACATGGCGAGTGGTGGCGACTTCATTGGGCGGCAATATACTCTGCTTATGGTCGTACACCCTTTTTTGAATACTATGAAGATGAATTTAAGCCGATATTTTCACCTTCCAATTTCAGTATTCAATCTCTCAATGATGCCCTCAACAGAGTGATTTGCGATATTCTTGGTATAGAGCAGCCAACCACGACATCCAGAAATATCAGTGGCGGTGTCGACGATATGCGCACGATTCCGAAGATTGAATTACCCTCGGTCGAATACTATCAGATTTGGAGTTCTCGACATGGATTTATACCCCATCTGAGTATACTTGATCTTATATTCAACATGGGACCAGAAGCCCCTTTGGTATTAAAAAAAATACTTGATTTACATTATAAATTCTGATATTATGAACGCAAAGAAAAAATTAGTGATTTCAACCGGTGCAGGCATGAGTGCCGAAAGCGGTATTTCCACTTTCCGTGATAGTGGTGGATTGTGGGAACAATACCCTGTGATGGATGTAGCGAGCCACGATGGATTTGTCAAAAATCCGGCATTGGTACATAAATTCTATAACGAACGTCGCAAGCAGCTGCTTAGCGTCGAGCCTAATGCAGGTCATCGTGGTCTTGTAGAACTCGAACAATGGTATGATACACACATCATTACCCAAAATGTAGACAATCTTCATGAGCGCGCCGGCAGTAGCAATGTGTTGCACCTACACGGCGAATTGATGAAAGTGCGCTCCTTGCGAGATGAAAATAAGATTTACACTCTCACAGAGGATAACCTCGAAACCACCCCCGATACTATTATAGATGGCGAGCGTGTACGTCCGCATATCGTGTTTTTTCAAGAGGCGGTGCCTATGATTGAGCCGGCTGTTGAGTTGGTACAAGAGGCTGATATATACGTAGTTATTGGCACATCAATGGTGGTATATCCGGCTGCCGGACTGATGCATTATTTGCGTCGCGATGCTCAAGTGTACTACATCGATCCCAATCCGGCTCAAGTGCCATCGTGGGTAAACGTTCTGAAGATGGGGGCTTCGGAAGGTGTAGCAAAACTTGTCGAAATACTTCGTCTATAATTTACATTTGCAAATCTAAAGTACTACGATATAAAAATGGCCAAAACCCGTAATTGATGCGCGTTTTGGCCATTAGCTCATTTAAGTGATAAAAATTTCTCAAAAAAATAGTAATTTAGATATGTAAATTTTGAGAGATAATTACTAACTTTACAACGTGTAATCTATTACATTGTGGCGAAAGCTGTTTTCTCATTATGATTGAAGGTGTTTATCATATTCCGGCTCTGCTTCAAGAGTGTATGGACGGGCTTGCTATTGAGCCCTCCGGCATCTATGTCGACGCCACTTTTGGTGGGGGTGGACACTCGCGTGCCATTATAGAGCATCTTGGCGAGTCGGGGCATCTCTATTCGTTTGATCAGGATGAGGATGCGATGAGAAATGCGATAGATGACGCTCGGTTTACGTTTGTACATAGCAATTTCCGCTATTTGAGCAACTTCATGCGATTTTATGGCGTCGATAAAGTGGATGGTATACTTGCCGACTTAGGCGTATCGTTCCATCACTTTGACGACAAAGAGCGCGGATTCTCATTTAGATGGGAAGGACCTCTTGATATGAGAATGAATCGTAAAGCCACTCGCACGGCTGCTTGGATTCTGTCTAACTATACTGAGCAGCAGATTGCCGATACGCTTTATCTCTATGGGGAGTTGCGCTCGGCTCGCAAGATTGCTGCAGCTATTGCGAAAACACGTCAACAAAAAGAAATCACCACGATAGAAACCCTTCTTGAAATAATAAAACCATTTATCAATCCAAAACAAGAGAAAAAAGAATTAGCACAAGTATTTCAAGCTCTGCGCATTGAGGTGAATGATGAGATCGGTGCGCTTCGCAATCTGTTGGAGCAGTCGCTCAAAGTGTTGAAGCCCGGTGGTAATTTGGCTATCATCACCTACCACTCATTGGAAGATCGATTGGTGAAAAATTTCATGCGAACAGGAAATTTCAACGGCCAAGAAGCCAAAGATTTTTTCGGACGCAATCTTTCGCCGTTTAAGCTGATCAATAGCAAACCAATCATACCTTCCGACGATGAGGTGGCTCGTAATCCTCGCTCTCGCAGCGCAAAACTTCGTATAGCAAAGAAATTATAAACCTAATCCTAATCAAATAGCAATGGCAAAAGACAAGACACAAAACAAAAAAGAGAAGACTAAGCGCGACTCTTTTTTATTCAAAGCTTTCAGCGGGAAAATATTATCGAGCGATTTTATATTCCGCAATATCGGGTATATCCTTTTGGGGATGGCCATGGTACTCGTGTATATTACCAATCGATACGAGTGCCTTACCTGCATGGAAGAAATCAAAAAACTCAACAAAGAGCTCGAAATCGTAGAAACCGAGCGCGTCAGAGTGCGCAGTCTTTACATGAGCCGCATTCGTGAATCGTCAATGCAAGAGCTTGTCGACACTATGCATCTTAATCTAAATGTTCAAGATCGTCCACCTTACAAAATCACAATTAATTAGCGATGAAAAAAGATAACAAAAAACACATACTGTTTCGATATGCTGCAATTATAGTAGTCATATTAGTGTTTGCTGCTGCCATCATTTATAAGATGGTCGACACCACCATTATCTCAGCCGAAAAGTGGAATGAAAAAGCTGAGGAAGAGCTTTCTAAGGTAGTGGTTATTGCTCCCGAACGTGGCGATATTTTGGCTGCTAATGGAAGTATTCTCGCCACCAACCTTCGATACTATCATGTGAGATTGGATTATCGTAGCGAAAAGTTTTGCGAAGACACGTTGCGACACTACGCTAATGCCATTGGCGACTCTCTTGCCAAATATTTCGGACGACGCTCTTCTAAGCAGTGGGCTGAGATGCTTTTGAAACCTCTTGAGCCTAAAAAGTCAAAGCGTACTCGCAGTTTCACCTTGCTGAAAAATATATCATTTGCCGATTTGACTCGCCTTCGCACATTCCCGTTTTTCTCAATTAAAAATCCTAACAAAAATGGATTGGTTGTAGAAACAAATGTGCGTAGAGTGAACCCTTATGGGGATATGGCGCGACGTAGTATCGGACGTGTTGGAGAGCTTGAAAACAAAGAGAAGCATGGTATTTCCGGTCTTGAAAAGGCTTTGGACTCGTTGCTTTATGGCAAGCCCGGTGTCGCAAAAAAGATTCCGTTGACAAAAAATATTGTCAATTGGACCGACATACCACCTCAAAATGGCTATAACATCAAGACCACCATCGACATCAATATGCAAGATATTGTAGAAAACGAACTCAATCAGATTCTTGAATATTGCGATGCCGATTGGGGTGTAGCAGTGCTGATGGAGGTCGCCACAGGTGATATTAAAGCAATTTCCAATCTCGAACGCCCCGTGGGAGGCGGCGAATTTATCGAAGGGATGAATCGTGCCGTGCTCGGTTTTGAACCCGGCTCGGTGGTAAAAACTTTGTCGATGATGATAGCTGTCGAAGACGGACTCGTCAGAAATGTTGACTCGGTGTTGACCATCGGACGAAATTTCCCGTATGCCGGCGGGCGACCTATCACCGACTCTCACTTCAATGCCACTCTTCGTGTGCGTGAAGTTATCGAGCAATCCTCTAACATTGGTATGGCTCGTATCATCACAAAACATTACGGAAGTAATCCGGGGACATTTTATTCTCGATTGAAGCGTCTCGGTTTTCTTGATCCTATGAATACCGGTATTGCCGGTGAGCGCGTTCCTCGCATCGACTCGGTGCCGTCCAATCGTGGCGGACAGATTACGCTCTCTCGAATGTGTTATGGCTATTCTACCGAAATACCCCCGTTGTCTACTCTTGCAATCTACAACGCAATAGCCAACGACGGACAATACGTGCGTCCGCGCCTTTACAAAGAGCTGATTGGTAATGGCATTGATTCCATACTGCCCGTTACCTACATTCGAGATAGAGCTTGTAGCTCTAAAACAGCCAAGATAATGCGCGACATGCTTAAGTCTGTAGTATGGGGCGACCATGGCACCGGACGCCGTCTGCGCGACGAACGCGTGGCTATTGCAGGGAAGACCGGTACCTGCTACATGATAGAAAATGGTGGTTACAACACCTCTAAAAAGCGTCTTGCCTTCTGTGGATTTTTCCCTGCCGACAAGCCGTTGTATTCTTGTATTGTGTTGACTGCCAATCCTAAGCAGAATGCTTTCGGTGCAGGTAGCACAAGTGGCATGGTGCTGAAAAATATCGCATTGAAGATGTTCTCTCGCGGAATGCTCGACAACCATTCCGACTACACTCAAGATGCCAAATCTCAGGAGATGATACCTACATTGTATGCATCGTCCGATCCCGATAGATATGAACATGTTAAAGATGCGTTTGATATAGAGCGTATAGCCCGATTTGAAACACCCCTCGACACTGCTCAAAATGGAGGTGTGCCAAAAGTGATAGGTCTTGGACTGCGCGACGCTGTGGCTCGATTGGAGTCGGCCGGACTCAATGTCGCTTTTAGCGGCTCCGGCTATGTCAAAGCCCAATCGTTGACACCCGGAGCGGCTTTTCGTCGTGGAGAACGCATTTTATTGACTCTCATCGAATAATCTGAATAAAAGAAATCCGATATGAAACAACTTTCGCAATTACTTGCTGCCATAGAGGCTGTAGAAATAATAGGCTCGACCGACAAGACGATTTCTTCGCTTGTCAGCGACTCTCGTAAGGTACAAAAGGATTCGATGTTTGTTGCCGTAAGAGGTGTGAATGTTGATGGGCATACATTCATCCCGCTATTGCAATATAGTGGGGTGGCGGCTATTGTGTGCGAAGAATTACCGGATGTACTTGAACGCTCGATTACCTATATAAAAGTAAAAAATTCGGCTATAGCCCTCGGATTTCTTGCTTCGCAATGGTGGGACAATCCCTCGCGTAAACTCAAACTTGTCGGTGTCACCGGTACAAACGGCAAGACCACAACAGCTACGCTTATCTATGAGATGGCTCGATTGATGGGCTATAAAGCCGGATTGCTTTCCACTGTGTGCAATTATATCGAGACTGAAGCCGTTCCCGCTACGCAAACCACTCCCGACCCTCTTACTCTTAACGAGTTGCTTGCTCGCATGGTTGATGCCGGATGTAGCTATGCTGCTATGGAAGTGAGCTCGCATGCAGCTCATCAGCATCGTATTGCCGGGTTGGAATTTGCCGGAGGCGTATTCTCTAATCTTACACGCGACCACTTAGATTATCATAAGACGGTCGATGCTTATCTGCAAGCAAAAAAATCATTCTTCGACGGCTTGTCGTCATCGGCTTTTGCACTTACAAACCTCGATGACCGTGCCGGAGAAGTGATGCTTCAAAATACCGCTGCGAGACGTTGCAGCTATTCGCTTCGCACTCAAGCCGACTTTATGGGGCGTGTGTTGGAAAGCCGTCTGGATGGCACTCTGATTACATTCAACTCTCAAGAAGTTGAGGTGCAATTCACAGGATTGTTCAATGCCTATAATTTGCTCGCTGTTTATGGCGCATCGATTCTTCTTGAGTGGGATCGTCAGCAAGTGCTTGTGGCTATGAGCCGTCTTGTTCCGGTGGCAGGTCGTTTCCAAGCCTTCCACTCTCCATCAGGAAAAACTGCTATCGTGGACTATGCTCATACCCCCGATGCCGTAATCAATGTGCTTAATGCTATCAGAGAAATCGTAGGCAACAAGTCGGGTATCATCACGGTAGTTGGTGCGGGAGGCAATCGCGACAAAGGTAAGCGTCCTATTATGGCTAAAGAGGCCGCTTTGCGTAGCGATCGTTTGATATTGACATCCGATAATCCTCGCGACGAAGAACCTTCCGAAATACTTCGCGACATGGAGGCCGGTCTCAGCGGCGACGACCGCCGAAAGACCCTCAGCATCGTAGACCGCCGAGAAGCTATACGCACAGCCGTTGCTCTTGCTCAACCCGGCGACGTGATTCTTATTGCCGGAAAAGGTCATGAAGATTATCAAGAAATAAAAGGAGTGAAGCATCATTTCGACGATCGCGAAGTGGTCAAAGATGCTTTCGCCAATATGTAGTCAACAACATTATTACACTATAAATAGAAATGTTATATTATTTATCTGATTTTTTTAATGAAATAAACCTCCCCGGAGCGCGTCTGTTGGATTATATCACGTTTCGTTCCGGAGTTGCTTTGATTTTATCACTGTTTATAGCCACAGTGATAGGGCGACGCATTATCAACCGCTTGCAACTTATGCAAGTAGGTGAGATTGTGCGCGACCTTGGTCTTGAAGGGCAAATGAAAAAGACGGGAACGCCTACGATGGGGGGTATCATTATCATAATATCCATTCTTATTCCATGCTTGTTGGTAGGAAATCTGAGCAATATATATATGTTGCTTATGATTATATCGACAATTTGGCTCGGCACACTCGGCTTTCTTGACGATTGGATTAAGGTGGCTCGCAAAGACAAGGAGGGTTTGAAAGGTAAGTTTAAGATTATCGGACAGGTTGGCTTAGGGCTGATTGTCGGCTTGACCATGTATCTGAGTCCCGACATAGTAATCCGTGAAAATATCGAAGTGGAAAATGTGCAAAATCACGAGATTGTGATTGAGTATCAACCAGAAAATATCAAGTCTACACAGACCACAATACCCTTTGTCAAAAGCAACAACTTCGACTATGCATCGCTGACACAATGGCTCGGCGACAACGCGCAGACCGGTGGTTGGATTCTATTTATAATCGTAACGATATTGGCTGTCACTGCCACCTCCAATGGTGCTAACCTCACTGATGGTCTTGATGGACTGGCCACGGGTACATCGGCCATAATCGGTGTGGCATTGATTATTATGGCATACCTTGGCGGCAACATCATCTACTCTTCCTACCTCAATATAATGTATATCCCCGGTAGTGAGGAATTGGTGGTGTATATGGCTGCATTCATTGGTGCATTGATCGGATTCTTATGGTATAACGCCTATCCGGCTCAAGTATTTATGGGCGATACCGGTAGTCTTACTATCGGAGGTATCATTGCTGTCTTTGCAATCCTTATCCGTAAAGAATTGCTCATACCGGTGCTTTGCGCTATCTTCTTCGTAGAAGATCTTTCGGTGATTATTCAGACGGCATATTTCAAATACACCAAGCGCCGTTATGGAGTAGGCAAGCGTGTGTTTAAGATGAGTCCGCTCCACCACCATTTTCAGAAGCCTGGCAATAGTGGGATAGATGCTCTTATTCAGAAACCATTTAATCCTGTGCCCGAATCGAAAATTGTGATGCGTTTTTGGATTATTGGCATATTTCTTGCAGTAATAACATTTGTGACATTAAAGATCAGATAAGCAATTATTATATATGGAAAAGAAACGTTTGGTAGTGCTTGGCGGAGGAGAGAGCGGTGTTGGTGCCGCTATCCTCGGTAAGGTGAAAGGAATGGAGGTATTCCTTTCCGACATGGGTACTATTTCAGATAAATATCGCGCTATGCTTGATGCAGAAGCTATCGAATGGGAAGATGGTCGTCATTCTGAGAAGCGAATTTTGATGGCCGACGAAGTGGTCAAGAGCCCCGGCATTCCTCCCAAGGCTCCCATCATGCAGCGTATTGCGTCTAAAAATATTCCTGTCATCAGTGAGATTGAGCTTGCCAGCAGATACACCGATGCCAAGATGGTGTGTATCACCGGTAGTAATGGTAAGACCACTACTACGTTGCTCATTTATCACATACTTCAAGAGGCGGGATTAAATGTTGGTTTGGCCGGAAACGTAGGGCGTAGCCTTGCTCTGCAAGTAGCGCGCGAACACCACGATGTCTATGTAATCGAGTTGAGCAGTTTCCAACTCGAAAATATGTATGACTTCAAAGCAAATGTAGCTGTGATGTTGAATATTACTCCCGACCACATGGATCGCTACGACTATAAGATGCAAAATTATGTCGATGCGAAATTCCGTATTATTCGCAATCTCACTCACGAAGATGCCTTCATCTTCTGGCAAGATGACCCAATAATCACTGCTCAATTGCGCAACATCAAGACCGAAGCTGCTCTTTATCCATTTGCCGAGAAACTTGAGGAAAACTCGGCGGCTTACATTGATGCCGAAAACTCTCTTGTAATCAACACTCCCGGCTCATCGATAAGAATGCCGCGAGCCGATCTTTCGCTCAATGGACTCCACAATCTCTATAACTCGATGGCGGCCGGATTGTCGGCTTGCTTGCTTGATGTCAAGAATGAAGATATTCGTCGCTCGCTCAGCGACTTTGAGGGGGTAGAGCATCGTTTGGAATATGTCGAAACTATCGATGGCGTTCGCTACATAAATGACTCAAAAGCTACTAATGTCAACTCTTGTTGGTATGCCCTTGAAAGCATGCCTCACAACACGATTTTGATTCTTGGAGGAAAGGACAAAGGCAACGACTACTCCGAAATCGAGCCGTTGGTGCGCGAAAAAGTGAAAGCCATCGTGTGTATGGGCAAAGACAACGCCAAGTTGATGGAATTTTTCTCCGGAAAAGTCCCGGCTATTCGCGACACACACTCGCTCGATGAGGCCATTGAGGCGTGTCGAGAACTTTCGTCGGAGGGTGATACCGTTTTGTTGTCGCCCTGTTGTGCCAGTTTCGACCTGTTCACAAGCTATGAAAATAGAGGCGAGCTGTTCAAAGCTGCCGTTAGAGCAATGAAATAATTAAACCAATAAAATTCTGCATACTATGTCTGAAGCCACAGCAACAAACAATCAAGATGTAACTCAACAAAATGTTGGGGCTTCTGTCGTTGAGGAGCCCAAAAAGCGCTCCGACAAATACATTTGGGGTATTTACATCGTCCTATGTGCAATTTCGATTATCGAATTGTATAGTGCGTCATCGCGTGAGGTAGCGGCAGCGGGGGTCTATGGACCTATCATTCGCCACTGCATGATGTTGGGGATGGGAGCGATATTGACAATAGGAATATCCCGTGTACCTTACAAATGGTTTATGCCTTTGGCTCCGATTGTTGCATTGGTGGGTGTAGGACTGATGGTGTATGTGATGCTGTTTGGTGAAATCATCAATGGAGCCCGTCGAAGTTTTGAATTGTGGGGGATAGCAATACAGCCGGCCGAAATCATAAAGCTTGCCTCTGTGCTTATGGTGGCACTCATCATGTCGCGCAATCAAATGACACAAGGGGTGAGAACCAAAGGTGTCTTTTGGGCTGCTCTGTTGGTCGTGATTTTTGGCGGATTATTATTTCCCCAAGGTTTGACCAATTTTATCTTGCTTATGTCGATAAGTTGTTCGATGATGCTTATCGGTGGTGTTCAGATGAGGAAGATGTTTGTCGTGTTTTTATGCTATCTTTTGTTGGGTGGTGGTGCCTTGGCCTACAAAGTCTTTGATGACATAGCCCCTCAGTCGACCCAACAGACAGAGGTTGTAGAAGAAAAAGCCGCCGACGACCGTTCGGCTACATGGATGGCTCGTCTTGACCGATATTTTGGCGACAGTATTCCCAAATATGAAAAGCCTATCACAGCCGAAAATCGCCAAGAAATGTATTCCTATATGGCGCAAGCCAATGGGGGCGTTATCGGTGTGTTCCCGGGCAATTCGCGTGAGACGGCTCGATTGCCTCTTGCGTTCTCCGACTATATCTTTGCGATAGTCATTGAAGACGTGGGATTGGTTGGTGGAATAGTCCTATTGATAATATATCTTGCGTTGCTTTTGCGCGCAGGAAATATAGCAAGTCAGTGCAGTCGAGCCTTCCCGGCCTTGCTTGTCATGGGTATGGCGGTGATGATATGCCTGCAAGCATTGTTCCACATGGGCATTACCACAGGAGTGTTGCCGGTGTCGGGGCAGCCGTTACCTCTTATATCGAAAGGAGGAACGTCGATTATCATAACCTCGGTAGCATTTGGTATAATGCTTAGTGTGAGCCGATTTGCGGTTACGAGCGGTAAGAAGCAAGAAATCAAGCAAGAATTAAATGTATTGCCGGAAGCGTTGCATGCCGACAATCCTACACAACTATAATATTGAAAAATATGAGCGAAAAATCAACATATAGAGTCTTGATAAGCGGTGGTGGCACCGGTGGACATATTTTCCCGGCGGTGTCTATTGCCAACGCTTTGCGTCGTCGCGATCCAAAGACCGAAATCCTGTTTGTGGGAGCCGAAAATCGTATGGAGATGGAGAAAGTCCCGGCTGCGGGCTACGACATCGTCGGTTTGCCGGTAAGCGGATTTGATCGTAAACGCCTATGGCGCAATTTCAAAGTGCTTTTCCGACTCTGGAAGAGTCTGCGACGCGCGCGCAAGGTTCTCCGTGATTTTCGCCCCGACATCGCAATCGGTGTTGGCGGATATGCTTCCGGTCCGATGCTCAAGCAAGCTCAACGGCGAGGCATCCCGACGCTCTTGCAAGAGCAAAATTCTTATGCCGGAGTGACCAATAAGTTGCTTGCAGCCAAGGCTGATGCTATTTGTGTGGCATATAAGGGTATGGAGCGCTTTTTCCCCGCCGATAAAATAACTCTCACGGGCAATCCCGTGCGCGCCGACATTCTATCGGTGAAAGAGACGCGCGCACAAGCCAAAGTTGCGTTGGGCTTTCCTGAAGATAAACCTTTGGTGCTTGTGGTTGGCGGTAGTTTGGGCGCTCGCACCATAAATCAAGCCGTGGCGGCTTCGATTGAGCAAATTGAAGCTACCGGGGCTAATATGCTTTGGCAAACCGGCAAGCTATACATTGATGAGTGTGCCAAGGCGGCCGAAGGGCATCCGGCGGTGCAAGCCATGGCGTTTATATCGCGTATGGATTTGGCTTATCGTGCGGCCGATGTGGTTGTCTCTCGTGCCGGAGCAGGCACTATTTCCGAGCTGCAACTCGTCGGGTTGCCTGCTATATTGGTGCCATCGCCGAACGTGGCCGAAGATCACCAGCGCAAGAATGCAATGGCTCTTGTGGAGCAAAATGCTGCGGTGATGATACTCGATGGAGATTGTCGCGACAATTTGGCAAGAGAGATAAAGGCGCTTTTGGATGATGAAAATAAGCGTCAAACTCTCTCGGAAAATATATCCAAAATGGCTCTGCGCGAGTCGGACGAGAAAATCGTAGATCGTATATACGAGATATTGGAAAATAAATAAGAATATGAGTCAGGATAAACGTAATATATATTTTGTAGGTGCCGGAGGCATCGGTATGGCTGCGTTGGTGCGATATTATCTATCGCGAGGATATAACGTGGCAGGATATGATCGTACACCTACCGACCTTACAAAAGCTCTCGTCGCCGAGGGGGCAAAGATTTCGTATGTGGATTCGGTCGACGAGATTCCTGTGGAATTTCGCGATCCGGCTACTACGCTTGTGGTCTATACTCCGGCAGTGCCTGAGTCGCATAGTGGATTGCAATTTTTCAGAGCGGCAGGTCATCAGGTACTGAAACGTGCTGCTGTGCTCGGCATGATTACTCGTACGAGCAAGGGAGTATGCTTTGCCGGTACGCATGGCAAAACCACCACATCATCAATGGCTGCTCACATACTGCACAATAGCGCTGTGGGTTGTAATGCTTTCTTAGGCGGTATATTACGCAACTATAATAGCAACTTGTTGCTGAGTGAAACATCGCCATATACGGTTATCGAAGCCGATGAATACGACCGCTCGTTCCATCATCTGCGCCCTTATATCGCAGTAATCACGGCTACCGATCCCGACCATTTGGATATATATGGTACGGAAGAAGCATATCTTGAAAGTTTCGCGCATTTTACCGAATTGATTCAGCCCGAAGGTGCTCTGATAGTTCACGAAGGGTTGAAATTGCGTCCGCGTCCCGCCGATGGTGTTAAAGTCTATACCTATTCGCGCGATAGCGGAGATTTTCATGCCGAAAACATACGCTGTGGCGGTGGAGAGATTGTGTTTGATATGGTAACACCCACAGCGACCTATCGCGATATAAATCTCGGTGTACCGGTGGAGATAAATATTGAAAATGCAATAGCTTCGATAGCAGCGGTCGTGCTGACAGGCACTCTCGAACCGGAAAAGATGAAAGAGGCGATGGCTTCGTTTCTCGGCGCAAAACGCCGTTTCGAATTTTGGTTGAAGCACCCCGAAGGACGTGCTATAATCGACGATTACGCTCATCATCCTGATGAACTGAAGGCTTCGATTAAATCGGTAAAGGCATTGTATCCCGACCAAAAACTTACTGTGGCATTCCAGCCTCATCTCTATTCTCGTACACGCGATTTTGCGCCGGAATTTGCCGAGGCATTGTCGTTGGCCGATGAGGTGGTGCTGCTCAATATCTATCCTGCGCGCGAAGAGCCGATTCCCGGTGTCACTTCGCAGATAATCTTTGATGGCATCAATGTAAAAGATAAATATCTGATAGACAAAACCGAGCTTGTCGATACTGTGGCTGGGCTTGATTTTGATGTGCTGCTGACGGTAGGAGCCGGGGATATATGCAATTATCTGCCGGAGATTGTTAATGAAGTAAAACCTCGTAGCGTATGATGAAATTGGTGTTGAGCATATTGGCATCGTTGCTGTTGGCTGGTTACTTGGTGTTTGCCACTATATGGTCGCATGAAGAAGCCGAGAATACCATTTGCCGAGGAGTGGAAATCTTGGTTAGTGATACGGCCAACCAGCACTTTGTGACGGCGAGTGAAATAGCTCGTGAAATCGACGATTTGCCTTCGCGAGCCGATGGTATATTGCTGCGTGACATCAACACCGATGATATAGAGCAGACTCTTCGCAGTATCGACAAGATTGAACGAGCGAAAGTGATCGTGATGAGCGACAACAAGATTCTTGTTATGGTAGACCCAATGGTACCGGTGGCACGAATATTCGACGGCGATCACTCCTATTATATCAATAAAGAGGGTAAGCGCATTGTGGCTGATGCTCGCTACCATCTTGATGTGCCGGTGATTTCCGGTCATTTCGATTCGATACATCCTGCCGCCTCAATGTTGCCATTGATCGACTATATAAAAGCAGATAAAACATGGAACTCATTGGTGTCAATGATTTCGGTAAGAGACCACCGCAACATCATTTTGGTACCTATAATTAGAGGTCATGTCATCAATATCGGTTCGCTCGATGACTTGGACAGCAAATTTGCGCGTCTCTCCAAGTTTTATCGCGATGTGATGCCGGTAAGAGGCTGGAACTACTACGACACCCTTTCGGTGAAGTGGAAAGGGCAATTGGTAGCTACTCGCCGCAAGAAAACCCTCCCTTCGCCTCAACTCGATTTTGACGTCGAGAGCGAAAATGAGGTGCCGGATGTGAGCACAATGCTTACCACCGGCGACACTCCCGACATTGCCTCTGCCAAAGAGACAAAGAAGGATACAACCAACAAAGCCAACTAACCTTACTATCAATTACTATATGAATATGGAACAAAGATACATTGTAGCTTTAGAAATTGGAAGCTCGAAAATAAAATGTGCCGTAGGCACTATGGATGTCAATGGCGCTCTTACGGTGCTTGCCATTGAGGAAGAAGCACAGACAAATGAGTATGTGCGTTACGGATGCATTCAGAATGTTGAAGGGGTGAGTGCCCATGTCAACAGTGTAATCAAGAAAATAGAAAATCGTTCGGGTATCTCTCCGCGCAAGGTCAAAGGTGTGTATGTGGCTTTGGGTGGTCGCTCATTGTCGGCTACCAAGGTCGATGTAAGCCGTTCTTATCCCGAAGAAACCGAAATAACCGAAGCAATTGTGTCGCAGATTAAATCTGAGGCGATGCGCACCACAATAACCGACAAAGACAATGTGGAGGTGCTGGTGCGTGATTTTGTCATCGACAAGCAAGAGAGCAGCAATCCGGTCGGTACGTTTGCTCGCAATGTCACTGCTTCGCTTAATGTTGTGACTTGTCGTCCGCAGCTGAAACGCAATATCGATCGCACCATTAGCGAGAGATTGCAGCTTAGAATCAATGACTATATCGTGCGTCCTACCGCGATAGCCGATTTGGTGCTTACCAAAGATGAGAAGCGACTCGGATGTATGCTCGTGGATCTTGGTGCGGAAGTAACGACAGTGTCAATCTATAAGGGAGGCTCGCTGCGTTATCTTGCCACGTTGCCTCTCGGCTCGCGCAACATCACTCGTGATATAGCTACCGGACTGAACAAAGTGGAAGAGCGCGCCGAAGAGATGAAACGTGCCTATGGCGACGCTGTCCCGGCGGTAGATGGCTCAAAGAATGCTGATGGAATCGACACTTCGGAGGTGAATGTGTATGTCCAAGCTCGTGCCGGAGAAATTGTGTCTAATATATTGGAACAGATGAACTATGCCGGTATCCGTGAGCTTCCCAAAGGCATCATCGTCGTTGGTGGTGGAGCAAAACTGAAGGGAATCAACCATCTGTTGGAGTCGCAAAGCAAGCTGCCACTACGCATCGGAACGCCTATGTCGTCGGTGCGCATTGCCGATGCCAAGATTCAAGGTGCCGACGCTGTAGATGTGATTGCATTGCTTGATGCCGCATCGCGTCGCACCCCGGCTATGTGTATGGAAGCCCCGGTTACAATATTACCTCCGCAACAAAAAACGGAAGAGGTAGAAGAAGATGATGATAACTATGAAGATGATGACGACGAACCGGGTATTATGCCTAAAAAAGGAGGCAAGACAAAGGAGCAGAAACCTAAAGGTCCGTCGTTGCTTCAAAAATTGAAAGATAGTGTGGAGAGAATCTTCACTGAAAATGATGAAGAAGAGGAAGACGATTAGCAAATAAGATGGTATTTACTATATAACAATTACGAAAATGCAAGGATATCAAGATATACAAGACGCTTCGCAATTCATAGAGGATAATCAGGAAGCTACGATAATAAAGGTAATCGGTGTCGGTGGTGGTGGCAACAACGCCATCAGCCACATGTACCATCAAGGAATTAAGAATGTGTCGTTTGTGGTGTGTAACACCGATAAGCAGGCTCTCGACAATTCTCCTGTTCCTCATAAGGTATTGATTGGTCCTACTATCACAAAAGGACTTGGTGCCGGAAACGTCCCCGATCGTGCCAAAGAAGCCGCAGAGGAGAGCGCGGAAGAAATCAATTCGTTGTTTGACGACGACACAAAAATGGTGTTTATCACTGCCGGAATGGGTGGTGGTACGGGTACCGGTGCTGCCCCCGTGGTGGCGCGTATAGCCAAAGAACGTGGCTTGCTCACCATTGGTATTGTGACTATCCCATTCCTTTTTGAAGGAGAAAAAAAGATTCTCAAGGCTCTCGATGGCGCAGATGAGATGAGCAAATATGTCGATGCGCTGTTGGTGATCAACAATGAGCGTTTGACCGAAATATATCAAGACCTCAACTTTATCAATGCGTTCGGAAAAGCCGACGATACACTGTCGACGGCAGCGCGCAGTATCTCTGAACTTATCACTTGCAATGGTCATATCAATCTTGACTTCAACGACGTGGATACGACGCTACGCAATGGTGGTGCGGCGATTATTTCGAGTGGATTTGGAGAAGGAGAGCACCGCGTGACAAAAGCCATCGAAGATGCGCTCAACTCTCCGTTGCTCAAAAACAGAGATATTCTTGGCTCGAAGAAATTGCTGTTCAATTTGTATTTCTCACGCGATGCAGAGCAAGAGTTTGTGATGGAGGAAGCCGCCGAGTTGAACGAATTCATGCGCTCGCTCGACCCCGAAGTCGATGTGATTTGGGGTGTGGCATTCGATGAGACACTTGGAAATAAGGTGAAAATCACCATCCTTGCATCAGGCTTTGATGTGACAATACGCGATGAAGAAGCGCGTATGACAAGCGAACGTCGCTCCGGAGGCTTGAAAGTGGCATCACGTCCGCAGAAGAAGGATGTGACCGATCGTCTTGCCGAGGAATATGGAAAAGAAACCGTGACTCGCAACATCCAAGAAAAAGCGCGCGCACGTTACGTGGTGCTTGAGCCGTCGCAGTTTGACGATGACAAAGTGATAGATATGCTCGAAAAAAATCCCACCTACAATCGCGATGCGAAGTTCCGCACTGAGATAAAGGAGATGGCTAAAAATGCTCCTACTCAGGAAGAACCTGCGGTGCCTCGTCAGGGCGAAGAGGCATCGTCGACTACGACCATCCAATTTTAACTGAAAATCGAATAGAATCATGAAAAAATTACTTTCAAGTGTCTTGTTGCTGATTGTTTGCGCTATCGGCAGTGTGGCACAGGAATTAGTGGCATATCAATCGAAAATGACCGGTATCAACATTCAGATGCCGGCAAATATGCAGGTGATACAAGACACACAAGACGCTCTGCAACTTCAAGCCGACGGGATAGTATTCACATCTACACCTATCCCGACAGATGCTCTGACGCAAACGAAGCTGGAAGAGCTGATGGCGTCGGTGGCTAAGGAGATGGAACTATCGCTGTCGACGATGGAAATGACTTCGTTTGAAACTTCGACGCTGAAATGTGTAATGTTTACCGGAGCGGTCGATGGCAGTACTTTATATTCGGTGGGATATGCCGAGATTAAAAATAATCCCGCGGTAGGATTTATTTTTACGATAGGAAATACTCTTGCGGCCAATAGCACGGCAACAAAAGTTATTAAGACCTACGAGTTTGACCCCTCATCGATACAGTAATCGATGAGGGCGTTACTTCAGTCGTGCTAATATTTTGTCGATGCGAGCACCGTCCATGTCGACAACTTCAAAGGTGAATTTGTGCCAATCGACCGACTCGCCGACTGTTGGGATGTGGCTGAGTCGCGAAAGGATCAGTCCGCTGATGGTGTTGTAGTCGGTGTCCTCGGTGATGTCTTCGTTTTCGGTGAAGATAAGGAAATCGTAGAATGAGCATTGGCCATCGATGAGCCAGCTGCAACCATCTTGTCGCGCTACGATATCCGGCGCTTCGTGTGGGTCGTTGATGATGCCGACAAGTCCTTCAAGAATGTCGCGAAATGTGATGATGCCTTGACACTCGCCAAATTCGTCGAACACCAAGGCGCATCCTGCACCATTGGCTTTGAGCTGTTCCAGCCCGTCGTAGATGCTCATATTTTCGTGGAGAGCCGGAGCGGGGCGAGTGACAGCTTCGAGTGAAAAATCTTTATCATCAAGGCGAAGTATCAAGTCTTTTAGAGATACAATGCCGTGTATTCTGTTTGTCGCTCTGTCTATGACCGGATATTTGTCGTGTAGATCCTCGGCAAGTGTAGCTCGAATTTCTTTGGGAGTGGCTTTGTTGTCGAGGCTGATGATGTCGCTGCGATGAGTCATGATGGAGCTTACCTTGTGGTCGCCCATAAGAAACACGCGCTCCACGATGTCTTGCTCTACCTTTTTGACTTCGCCGCTTTCGGTGCCCTCATGCAAGATGGTGCGAATGTCGGCTTCAGTGACATGGTTGTCTGAATCTTTAACTCCAAGAAGTCGCACCAATACCGAAGTACTTTTTGCTAATATCCACACGAATGGTTTGGTAACAACCGAGAGCCAATAGATAGGGCGAGCCATAAGCTTTGCTGCTCCGTTGGCTACGGCCATACCGATGCGTTTGGGAACGAGTTCGCCCAATATCAAGGTCAGGTATGTGACAATAACAACGATAATGATCGATGCTATGCTCGATGCCACAGATTCGCTCAATCCCCAGTCGACGAATATAGGCGACAAATAGCCTGATAGCTTATCTCCTGAATACAAACCGGTAAGAATACCTATAAGTGTGATGCCTATTTGGATTGTAGAAAGAAAAATATCCGGGTCGGCAGCAAGTTTTAGAGCTGTTCGAGCGGCTTTGCTTCCTCGCTTCTCGTCGGCTTCGAGCCGAGATTTTCGAGCCGAAATAATGGATATTTCCGATAGCGCAAATAGTCCGTTGAGTAGGATGAGAGCAAGAATTATGATGATATATGTCATGTCGATCAGATGTCTTTGCGGAATGCAGCACGACGACGATGGAGTCGGCGCTCAAAATATTGCCACTGTTGCTGCACACTGAGATTGCCTTCAAGTTCGAGATTGCTCTCAGCCCACTTGTGCTTGTGGCGTATAAACATAGGCAACAGGTCGGTAAACAAAAGCGCATTGACGCCCTTGCTTTGATATTCCGGCTTAACGGCTATGATCATCAAGTCTACTATATCGTTTCGGCTGTGTATGGCTCTGAGCAGTTTCAACCAGCCAAGGGGGAATAATTTACCTTTTGACGCTTGCAATGCTTTGGAGAGTGAGGGTATTGAAATACCGACGCCTATGAGAGTGCCACTTGGATCGACAATCACGCTGATATATTCAAGCGGTATCAGTGGCAGATACATATCGATGTAGTAGTTGATCTGCTTAGGGGTAAGGGGAGAGTAGCCATAGAGACCATCGTAGGCTTCATTGATCAGCTCAAACAATGCTTGGCCATAATCGGCCTTTATCTTTTTAGCGCTGGTGTATTTGAGAATACGGAGATCGTATTTTTTTTTGACGATTTCGGCAATGCGAACGTATTTATCGGGTACGCTATCGGGGATTGTAATGCGATATTCCACCCATTCCACATCTTTCTTGAAGCCCATGCGCTCCATGTGAGTGGGATAATACGAGTGGTTGTAGATTGTGGCTTGTGTACCAAGCTCGTCAAACCCGAAAGTGAGCATTCCCTCATGGTCCATGTCGCTGAATCCCATCGGTCCGACGATTGAGGTCATGCCTCGCTCTTTGCCCCACTCAGCAGCCGCATTGAATAGGGCATCAACAATCTCGGCATCGTCGATGAAGTCGACAAAACCGAAACGAAGGTCGGCGGCATTGCTGCGCTGGTTGACGAGTTTATTGATTATGGCGGTGATACGACCGGCAGGTTTGCCATCGCGGTAAGCCATAAACGATTGAGCCTCGCACACGTCGAATGCGGGATTCTTGTCGGGGCGGAGAGTGTTGATTTCGTCAAATATCAGAGGAGGAACGAAGCAGTCGTTACCTTTGTAGAGATCGATTCCGAATTTTACGTATTTTTTCAGCTCTTGTCGGGTTGGAGCTACTTTTTTTATTTCTATCGACATATATTTATTGAATATTTATTTCGTTGATTCAATATTCGCGGGCTCTTCGGCGGGATGAGCCGGACGATAAGAGGAGTTGAGCCATGCAAGGATGGCAAGCATGACAATGAGGAATACGATGATGAATATGTATAATTGATTGCTCGATCGCTTTTCGATGGCGAGCTTCAGGTCTTGCACATCGCGATACCGGCATGACGGCTCTTGCGAAGCTGCACGTTGAGCGATTTTGCGCAGATGAGGGAGCTTGGTTGGTATGGCATCGAGAGCCTCATTGAGTATCAGGCCATAGTTGCGCATATCTTCGGCGAGCACCTCCGGTTCGAGATATTTGCATCGGTCGAAACCCACATCGATCAGCTTCAAGTTGCCGATATGCTCGGTGAAAATAATCATCTCGGGACGCAATGGACGATGCACTATATGGTTGCTTTGGATATACTCCATGGCATCGACGAGTTGGTGCTGGAGGCTGTCCAAGACCTTAGGGGTGAGGCGTCGTTGGTCGATGAGAGTGCGGAGAGAGTCGCCATACACATAGTCGGTGATGATGCAGCGTCCAAGTCCCGGAATCTCTTCAAAGTCATTGATCATCACGATGTTGGGGTGGGCGAGATTGTAGCGCGCGTCAAATTCGCGTTCGAGCATCTCTTGATATTCGGGCTTGTTGGCCAACTCGGGCTTGAGACATTTGAGCATAACCCATTTACCATGCTTTTTGGCACGGTAGACAAGGCAGGACTCCTCTTCCCACTCGGGAAGCACTGTTATTTCACTCCATTTCTGCATAATATGATAGAGTCAAAGATACGAATATCTGATTATTAAATACAAATAAACGATTGTAAATAATGTTATTTTGGCTGAATAATATCGGCTTTGATGATGTTGCCATCTAATTTGTAAGGATGAATATATATTTGGGGTCCATCCGGGGAGATATATTTCAGACTTAAACAATCATATATTTGGGGGATTGGCGATGTATCGGTGGATAATAACAGCTGTAATGTGCCATTGATACGTTGTAAATCAAAATTTTCGGATGTTAACACTCCGTCAGTTATTGTGAGACGAGCAGTTCCCTCTAATAATTTGCTATTGGTAGCAGATTGGGATAGTTTAGTTGGGACGACGGCTGCGTTTTTGTGTTGATTATTAAAAATAGAGATGTCGATTACGTAGTATTGGAATGGTTCTATCCATGTACGGTCGGTGCAAGCTCGAAGGGTTATAATAGGAGCTGCATCGCGAGGAATAATGTCGTAGTAGATAGTGCCGGCAGGTGATTCGATCAGTGCTTGGTAGATGTGCTCGGCTTCGTCGTAGAAGCGTTTTTGCCACGATATGACTGTGATGATGTGGGCAAAACAAAAAGTTGCAATTAAGCCTGTTGCAATAGTTCGCAATCGATTGTTGTGATAGACCAATGAAATCAATTGAGGAGGACTTTGTCGCCACATATAAAGAAGAGCTATGATTGAGAATAGCTGTGAACATGTCCCCACGCGTGGAGACGGTTTTACAAACAAGCTCATGCAATATCCGGCTATTGCTATGCCGACAAAAAGTATCCATTGCGAATGCTTCAGGCTTATGAATGAGTGGCGGTAGCGAGGAGAGGCAATCATTAGAAATGAAGACAGACCGACTAAAATCAAACCACTACAAAGCAAAATCAGATTTTTGAGCATATCGTCTGCTCCAAATGTGAAGTGAACCTCATCTGCGATTCGGCTTTGATGGTAGTTACCGGTTAGGATACAAATCACTCCGGCAATAAGACCGATGATTAAAAAACATTGTTGCCAACAGAGGTTGAAGCGACGAGTCGCCGCATATAGGCAGATACCGCATAATGTGGGAAGTGTAAACCCTTCATGTATAGCTCCGGCTATAAATGCAAAGATGCCTAAAAGTATTGCCGATATGATGTTTCTCTGTTTAATCCAATCGGTTGATAGAAACGATTTTACTACAAGAAGGATGGCTAAAGCCGCCACAAGATAATTGAGCGAATATGCTTTTACCATCAAAGCGTCGCGCCATGGAAACAAGATGATGACCAAAAACCATATCAAAAAGATTTTGGAGGACGAAATGCGATGACCGGGCATCGACAATCCGGCAATAATCCGGATAATACCCGCAACAACCAATCCGATGATACCTGCCGATAGCCAATGTGGGAAAAATAGTACCATAAAGGGGGTGCCGAGATTGGATATTCGCCCGGCCTCTACTGCTCGCGAGTGAGAATAAAGATCGATGAGAGTAGATAGATTGAAGTTGGTGGAGCCATTATTAAACTCTATGTATGTAGACGCAAACGTGAGATCATCCCACTGAAAGGGTACGAAATAGGAATATAAAGCATAAACGATTGTGATAAAGAGAAGAATCAGTATCGGAATCGAAATTGAATGGCGAACAATGGTATTCATATCATGAAGTTTGGCACAAAAGTAGCGATTTGAAACATATCTTACAAGTTTTGAATTTGCCGAAGTGAAATTTTGTGATATTAAACGCTATATAATAGCGTGTAGGATGAAAAAATGTGCTAACTTTGCGGTCAATAAACAAATAAGAATATGTTTGATAAAATCAGTGCCGACATTAAGTCGGCTATGTTAGCTAAGGATAAAGTGCGTCTTGAGGCACTTCGTGGTGTGAAGAAAGAATTTCTTGAAGCAAAGACTGCTAAGGGTAGTGATGGTACTCTCAGCGACGACACCGCTATGAAGATACTTGCAAAGATGGTGAAGCAACGCAAAGAAAGCGCTGCAATATATGCCGAACAAGGTCGTCAGGATCTCGCCGACAATGAACTTGCCGAAGCTGCCGTGATCGAGGAATATCTGCCCAAGCAACTATCGGAGGAGGAATTGACCGTTGAGCTCAAGGCCATCATCGCTCAAGTTGGGGCTACTTCTGCCAAGGAGATGGGCAAAGTGATGGGCGTGGCATCGAAAGCGCTTGCCGGACGTGCCGACGGACGAGTTATCTCGGCTAAGGTGAAAGAACTTCTCGCATAAATCAGAAACGATAAAATAAAGCAATCATATATCATGCTTACACTTCAACAAATCAAGGAAAATCCCGCTCATATCGTTGAGCGACTTGCTGTGAAAGGATTTGCCGCACAAGAACTAATTGACCGCATTATAGAGCTTGACACTCAACGTCGTCAACTCCAACTCAACAACGACAATCAAGCTGCCGAGCTGAAAAAATATGCCGCATCGATCGGTGCTCTCATGAAAGAGGGAAAGAAAGATGAGGCCGACAAGGCTAAGGCTTCGGTTGCCGCTCTGAAAGAGGAGCAAAAGGTTGTGGCCGACAAGTTGGCTGCTGCCGAAACCGAAATCACCAATATCCTTCTCACCATCCCCAACATCCCATGTGAAATGGTGCCGGAAGGAAAGACTGCTGCCGACAATGTAGTGGAAAAGACCGGTGGAGAGATGCCTAATCTTTCGGAAGATGCTCTTCCTCACTGGGATTTGGCAAAGAAATACAATCTTATCGACTTTGACCTCGGTGTGAAAATCACCGGAGCCGGATTCCCGGTTTATGTGGGTAAGGGTGCGAGATTGCAACGTGCACTCATCCAATTCTTCCTCGACGAAGCCGGCAAGGCCGGATACCTCGAAGTGCAGCCTCCCTATGTGGTGAATGAAGCATCGGGATATGGCACAGGTCAGCTCCCCGACAAAGAGGGACAGATGTATCACGCTACGGCCGACAATCTCTATCTCATCCCGACAGCAGAAGTGCCGGTGACCAATATCTACCGCGATGTGATACTCTCCGACGAGCAGTTGCCGGTGAAAAATTGTGCTTACTCGGCTTGCTTCCGCCGCGAGGCCGGTAGCTATGGCAAGGATGTGCGCGGACTTAACCGATTGCATCAGTTTGACAAGGTGGAAATTGTGCGTATCGAGAAGCCCGAAAACTCGTATGCCGCATTGGAGGAGATGAAAGATCATGTGCAAGGCTTGCTCGAAAAGCTCGGTTTGCCGTGGCATATACTCCGTCTTTGCGGTGGCGACATGAGCTTCACCTCGGCTATCACGTTCGACTTTGAAGTGTATTCGGCAGCGCAGCAACGTTGGCTTGAAGTCAGCTCGGTGTCAAACTTTGAGACCTATCAGGCTAATCGCTTGAAGTGTCGCTATCGTGGCGAAGACAAAAAGACTCGTCTATGTCACACACTCAATGGCTCAGCTCTCGCTCTGCCTCGCATCGTGGCTGCATTGTTGGAAAACAATCAGACCCCCGAAGGCATTCGCGTACCCGAGTGTTTGGTGAAGTACACAGGTTTTGATATGATCAACTAATCAATAGATAACAGCCATGTCAACATATTCAGCAGAAGATAAGCGCAAAGTCACCACACGTCGCCTCATTGAGATGAAGCAACGTGGGGAGAAGATAGCTATGCTCACAGCCTACGACTATTCGATGGCAAAGCTCATTGATGAGGCAGGGGTCGATGTGATCCTTGTAGGCGATTCGGCTTCAAATGTAATGGCGGGAAATGTCACTACTCTCCCAATCACTCTCGACCAGATGATCTATCATGGCAAGTCGGTGATGAAAGCCGTGCAGCGAGCTCTTGTGGTGGTGGATATGCCGTTCGGTACCTATCAAGGCAACTCTAAAGAGGCTCTTGCTTCGGCTATCCGCATCATGAAAGAGACTCATGCCGATTGTATCAAGCTCGAAGGTGGTGCCGAAATCCGCGAATCGATCGAGCGCATCCTCTGTGCCGGTATTCCCATCATGGGACACTTGGGATTGACTCCGCAGTCGATCAATAAGTTTGGCACCTATGCCGTGCGCGCCAAAGAGGAGGCCGAAGCGCAAAAACTCATCGAGGATGCAAAGTTGCTCGAAGAGATTGGCTGCTTTGCGTTGGTGTTGGAAAAGATACCTGCATCGCTCGCCACTCGCGTATCGCAAGAGCTGTCTATCCCTACTATCGGTATCGGAGCCGGTGGAGGTACGGATGGTCAAGTGCTTGTGATGCATGATATGCTTGGTATCAACAAAGGCTTTTCGCCGCGATTCCTCCGTCGTTACGCCGATCTGTCGACCATCATCACCGATGCTGTCGGCAACTATGTCGACGATGTGAAAAATCGCGACTTCCCCAACGAAAAAGAGCAATACTGATAAATTCATCACACTCAAAATACAGAGCGAGGCGTCATCATCCATGGCGTCTCGCTCTGTATTTCATGCTTTCGATAGTTTGGAGATATA
>CAZWWS010000029.1:0-31023 GCA_964637445.1 uncultured Muribaculum sp. | reverse complement strand
CGGCATCGTATCAGCCCATCCAAATGCTTCATACAGCAACACATGGAGCGGAGCTGAAGGCAACCATTCTTCGCCACGAATCACATGCGAGATTTTCATCAAATGGTCGTCGACAATGTTTGCCAAGTGATATGTAGGAAGATCGTCGGCACTCTTATACAGCACCTTATCATCAAGCACACTCGAATTGATCGTAACCTTACCTCTGATAAGGTCGTTGACTTCTACATCGCGCCCCGGTTCGATAAGGAAGCGCACCACATATTGATGTCCGCAATCAATCAAACTTTTCACCTCCTCAGCAGGAAGCGACAGCGAATTGCGCATCGACATACGAGTGGAAGCATCGTACTGGAAGTTTGGTGTGGCTGCACGAGCGGCTTCAAGCTCTGCGGGAGTATCGAATGCAATATAAGCCTTATCATAATCCAAAAGCATTTTTACATGCTCACGATAAATATCCCTACGCTCGCTCTGCTTATATGGCCCGTAAGGACCACCTTCGCGAACACCTTCATCTATCTCAATGCCAAGCCATGCCAAAGCTTCATTTATATAGTCTTCCGCTCCGGGCACAAAACGCTGAGAATCGGTATCTTCTATGCGAAGAATCATTTGACCACAATGTTGGCGGGCAAAAATATAATTATATAACGCAGTGCGCACACCTCCAATATGCAACGGGCCGGTGGGTGATGGTGCAAATCTTACTCTTACAGGGGTATTCATCGTAAATTTTTCATTAAAAATCGGCTACAAAGTTACAGCAACTCTACGGCATATCCAAAATTTCCGTTAACATTTTTTGTCACTATACTTTCCTTTTTGGCTAAAAAGAGAGCCTTATTTATTTCGCGTATCCACTAAAACAAGGAAGGATGCCCACGAAATAGAGCATCCTTTCCATAATTGTTACTATGTATCGAAATAGTTAGTTTGTTGCAATCACATAACGATTGTAGACACGACCACGATTCTTAATCTTGATTACAAAGTTACCGGTCCAACGCGGAGTCCAAGTCACCACGCAGTCGTCGGTGTAGTCAATATCCTTGTCGATCAAGTTTCCATTGTTGTCATAGACATAGAGGTCAAGGTCGGTATCGCCATCGCCCGAAACAACCACGCAAGCAGTTTCGCCTCCATAGAAACGAATATTATACACATCGGTATCTCCGGCAAGCACCTTTTCTGTTGTTGACTTTGCGCCACCTACTGCGCCACGAGTACCACCGACATTCTTCAACTCCTCAGTTAATGCAAGACAAGCCGGATTTCCATCGGCAAACTCGGTTGCATCGGCAAGAAGTTTATTTACATCAAATGATACGGCATCGGTTTTAGCAACTTCATCAGCCACAGCTTCTCCGGCCGATGTTTTCTTAGCATCGAGAACTCCGGCATTTACCTCACTATAAAGTTGAGCGGCTTGTATCAACGCAAGCGATGATTCCGCTTCATAGCCATACTTTACCAATTGACCGGCAAGACTTAATTTGCTAAAATTTTCGGGAGCAGCAACCTTAGTAGCGTCATCTGCCGAATCTTGAGCCACTGCGACTCCGGATACCATAAGAGCTGCAGCAATGAGAAGTGTTTTAATTGTCATCATGATTACCATATTTGATTTATAAGTTTTACAACTGCAAATATAGTTTTCCCATCTACCAATGGTAATAGTTTAACTTATTTTATCATTTTCATCAGATGCAGGCTTTATGAGCCACCCGCTGAATTGCCATAATGCCATCAATGGAAGGAACACCACCATCAGTGTAAAAGGATCTCCGGTAGGAGTCACCACAGCTGCCAATATAAGCAACACCACGGCTGCATGCCTTCGATAGCGACGGAAGAAATCACGCGTCAACAGCCCCATATTTCCCAATATCCACGACACCAATGGCAATTCAAAAATGATACCCATCACCAATATGATGAGAAGAAAATTGTCCATATACGAGTCGAGCGAGATTTGGTTCGGCACCATTGCACTCACTTGATAGTCGGCAAGAAATCGCAATGTGATTGGAAACACCATGAAATATCCCACGGCCACCCCAAGAAAAAACATCACATTGCCAAACAAAAACGCCGTCCTCACTCCGCGCTTCTCACGCTCATACAATCCGGGCGCCACAAACCCCCACAATAGATATATTATAACGGGAAATGCAAACACGACTGCAAGCCAAAACGATGTTGACATATGGATAAAGAACTGCGATGCGAGCTGAATATTTATCAGTTCGACCGAGAACCCTTCTGTCGAAAAGTCAGGAAGCGCCTCTATGCCTTGCGTCACCCACGCAAAAAAGCGATACAACACAAAGTCGCCTTGACAAGGTGCAAGAATCACATTGTCGAATATGCGCGGCATAAGGATAAAAAATGCCACCATCAACACACCGACAAACATCCCGGCACGTAGCAACACACGCCGAAGTGCATCAACGTGTTCCCAAAAGCCCATCTCTTGCAGATGTTCTTTCTCTTGTGTCATCTATGTTTATTTTGATGAGTCACCGGGTTTGTTATCTTTATCCACCGGTGCATTGATTTCATCTTGGATTTCATTCATGCCCTGCTTGAAGCTGCGCACTCCTTTTCCGAGTCCTTTCATCAATTCAGGTATTTTCTTCCCACCAAAAAGTAGCAATATTGCAAAAACTATAAGAAGTATTTCGCCCCATCCGAGGCTTCCTAAAAATGCAGTAATCATACTTGATAAGTTAGTTGTAGAATTAAGTTAATACAGTCATTCAACGTGTAAAGGTAGACAATTATTGCCGAATAATAAAGATTTTGCCAAAAAATTCGTAACTTTGCAGCCCTTGATAATTCATTTTAACAGAAACAGATATGAAAGCATTTGTTTTTCCCGGTCAGGGATCTCAATTCGTAGGTATGGGTAAAGACCTCTACGAAAACAATCCCGTGGCTCGCGAAATGTTTGAAAAAGCCAACGAAATCCTCGGATTCCGCATTACCGATCTCATGTTCGAAGGCACTGCTGAAGATTTGAAGCAGACTAAAGTGACCCAACCTGCCGTATTCCTTCACTCTGTGATTCTTGCTAAGACTCTCGGCGAAGAATTTAAGCCCGACATGGTTGCCGGACACTCTCTCGGCGAATTTTCAGCGTTGACCGCTGCAGGCGCTCTTTCTTTTGAAGATGGTCTACGCCTCGTTTCTGCTCGCGCTCAAGCCATGCAAAAAGCTTGCGAAATCAAGCCTTCTACTATGGCTGCAGTGCTTGCACTCCCCGATGAAAAGGTTGAAGAAATTTGCGCAAGTGTAGACGGCGTTGTTGTATGCGCCAACTATAACTGCCCCGGACAGCTTGTTATCTCAGGCGAAATCGAGGCCATCGATGCAGCTTGCGAAAAAGCCCTCGCTGCAGGTGCTAAGCGCGCTCTCAAATTGCCTGTAGGCGGTGCATTCCACTCTCCTTGCATGGAGCCTGCTCGCGTCGAACTTGCAAAAGCTATCGAGGATACCGAAATCCACGCTCCTATCTGCCCCGTTTACCAAAACGTTGACGCCAAGCCTCACACCGATCCTGCTGAAATCAAGGCTAATCTCTTGACTCAATTGACAGCTCCGGTACGTTGGACGCAATCGGCTCAAAACATGATTGCCGATGGTGCTACCGAATTTGTAGAACTCGGACCGGGCAAGGTGCTCCAAGGTCTCGTTCTCAAAATCGACAAGAGCGTAGCCGTTTCAGGCAAGCAATAAGCAACGATATACTCTAAAAAAAAATAAATCCGTTATGGCCGACTTGCTATAACGGATTTATTTTTTTCTTTACGATAACTTCGATAGCAGTTCGCCGAGCGGATTGAGCCAATCTTCGTTGGTAGGCACATGCAATCCATGTATACCTACCTCTTCAGCCGCCTTAATATTTGCAATGCTATCATCCACAAAGATAGTTTCTTCGGGCTTCATGTTATCAGCAGCAAGCGCTTTCTTATAGATGTCGAGCGATGGCTTGCACACTTTCATTTCGTAGCTACAGAAAAACGAATGAAAATACTGCGTGATCGGCAATCGCTCCGCGCTGAATCGCTCGCTACGAGTATAGCCCATTATAAACGGATTGGTATTACTGAGCAAACCTAAGCGATACCGTTCTTTCAGTTTCAATAGATTATGGAGATTTTCCACCGGGACATCTTCTACAAATCCAAGCCAACAATGCTCCGCCTCATCATAGCTTATCGCATCTCGCCCTGTCGCAACAGCCAATCGTCGACAAAACTCATCTGTATCAATCGTTCCGGTTTCAAGGTCGAGAAAGAATTCTTTTTGCCCATATTGACCCATATAATGATTCGGGTCTACACCAATTTCGCGAAAGCGGTTGAACGCCTCCTGAGTGTTCTGACGGAACACCACTCCGCCCATATCAAAAAGAATATTTTTTATCATAATTTACGCATTATTATGTAGACAATTGGCGTAGCCGAAAGACCACGCCAATTAATTAGTTATCTCATGTCGGCAAATTATTCGCCCTGAATTTCAAGATATGGAATATCTACCAATTTGATACCGAATCGCAATGCCGAATAGGGCTTGATCACACTGGTCGACGAGCTATTGTAGCCTTGTTGATAAGGTATCAGCACATCGACAGAATCGCCTACGTGCATTTGCGTCACGGCAATCATCCATCCGGTAATCACCTGAGTGAGTTGGGTGCGATATATACTATCACCATAAGCTGTTTGCGCATACGAAGAGTCAAAAGCCACATCATCGTACAAGCGCCCGTAGTACTTCACATCGACCGTACTTGTCGAGTATGGCTTCAAGTTCTCAGCTGTCAGCGAGCGATCGTTAAACCAGTGCATAAGCACATAGGCCGAGGGATTCCACGACGGAGTAATTCGCTCATAATATGGAGTTCCATCAGGATTAGTCAGCGCAGCTTGTTCTTCAAGCCAAGCCTCATTAGCCTCACGCCATTCCTTATAGTCACCCCATGTATCGCTATCATCATCGTCGGTGCCACACGACACCACACATGCCATCACAACACACAGCGTCAATATTATCGGAAATCTTTTCATTTTCGACACTAACATTTATTCGAAGCTCACCTCGGGAGCGCTTTCTGCTCCTGCTTCTGCCTGGAATTGCGGTTTCTTTTCAAATCCAAACCATCCGGCATAGATTACTTCGGGAAATTTCTTAATCTTTACATTATAATCTTTCACTGCCTCGGTGTAACGACCGCGAGCCACAGTGATACGATTTTCAGTACCTTCAAGTTGCACTTGCAAGTCGCGGAAATTTTCATTAGCCTTCAAGTCGGGATAAGCTTCCGTAACCGAAAGAAGCGACTTAAGCGCCTGCGACAATTCGCCTTGTGCCTGCTGATATTTAGCAAGAGTCTCTTCATTGAGATTTTCGGCATCAATGGTTATCGAAGTTGCAGCAGCACGAGCCTGAGTCACTTTTTCCAAAGTGGCACTCTCATGATTGGCATATCCCTTTACCGTATTGACAAGGTTAGGGATAAGGTCGGCACGACGTTGATACTGATTTTGTACCTCAGCCCAAGTCTGCTCGACAGTCTGCTCCTTTTCTACCATATCGTTATATCCGCATGAACTGAAGCTCATAAGCGACACAATGGCAACCACAAGGATTATCAGATTTTTTTTCATATCTCAATCTTATTTATTATACAAGTTTACGAAGCAACGCATTCAAGCTCACGGTGTCGTGGATTATCTTATGCAAGTCGGCAATAGCCACGCGAGTTTGCGCCATCGAGTCGCGTTCGCGGAGCGTAACGGTGTTGTCCTCAAGTGTTTGGTGATCCACTGTCACACAGTAAGGAGTACCGATGGCATCTTGACGACGATAGCGCTTACCGATTGAGTCTTTTTCTTCATAATGAGTAGAGAAGTCAAACTTCAACTCGTTGACAATCTCACGAGCCTTTTCAGGCAGACCATCTTTGCGCACCAAGGGCATCACAGCGCACTTCACAGGAGCCAACGCAGCCGGCAAGTGAAGCACTACGCGAGTGTCGCCTCCTTCGAGAGCTTGCTCTTCGTAGCTTGAGCACATCACCGAGAGGAACATACGGTCTACACCAATCGAAGTCTCAATCACATAGGGAGTGTAGCTTTCGCCAAGTTCGGGATCGTAATATTGGATTTTCTTGCCCGAATATTTCTCATGCTGTGAGAGGTCGAAATTAGTACGCGAGTGAATACCTTCCACTTCCTTGAATCCGAAAGGCATCTCAAACTCGATGTCGGTAGCTGCGTTTGCATAGTGAGCGAGCTTGTCGTGGTCGTGATAACGATACTTTTCATCACCAAGACCGAGAGCCTTATGCCACTTCAAGCGAGTCTCTTTCCATTGAGCGAACCATTTGAGTTCTTCGCCGGGACGAACGAAAAATTGCATTTCCATCTGCTCAAATTCGCGCATACGGAATATAAATTGACGAGCCACAATTTCGTTACGGAATGCCTTACCGATTTGTGCGATACCGAATGGAATACGCATACGTCCGGTCTTTTGCACATTGAGATAGTTGACAAAAATACCTTGAGCCGTTTCGGGACGGAGATATACACCCATTGCACCATCTGCAGTTGAGCCCATCTCGGTCTTGAACATGAGGTTGAATTGACGCACCTCAGTCCAGTTCTTGGTACCGGAAATCGGGTCAACAATCTCGCAATCGATAATTATCTGACGTAGTTCTTCGAGGTCATTATCATTGAGAGCTTTGGCAAAACGAGTGTGGAGAGCTTCACGCTTAGCCACAACCTCTTGCACACGAGGATTGGTCTGACGGAACAATGCCTCATCGAATGAGTCACCGAAACGCTTGCGAGCTTTTGCCACTTCTTTCTCAATCTTATCGTCCATCTTAGCCAGCTCTTCTTCGATAAGCACATCGGCACGATAGCGTTTTTTCGAGTCGCGGTTGTCGATCAATGGGTCATTGAAAGCATCGACGTGTCCCGATGCCTTCCAAATAGTGGGGTGCATAAAAATCGCAGAGTCGATACCCACGATATTCTCGTGCAAAAGCGTCATTGCTTCCCACCAATAGCGCTTTATGTTATTTTTCAACTCCACGCCGTTCTGACCATAGTCATAAACCGCGCCGAGTCCATCATAAATTTCACTTGACTGAAAAACAAAACCGTATTCCTTGGCGTGTGAAACGATTTTCTTAAATACTTCTTCTTGTTGAGCCATAATTTTTGGTTGTTGAATTAATTTGAACGTAAACGGGTTGCATCGCAGGCTGCGATGTGCCGTTTAAGATTGCAAAGTTACTCATTTTTCTCAATATAAATTCATTACTATTCAAATTTTAGACAAAATCAAAAAAATCCATCACTTATTAGCGTATATTTATAAATATTTCATATCTTTGCCTCGCAATGCAATTTATGGTGGCTATCATCGTATAGATTCACAATTTTTTCTTTTTTACCTAATTAACCGTATACCTATTTTACTACATGGAGAATTATAGTGTTATTTCTCGTAAGCGTTCGAGCTATGCCATTCCGGCATCATCGCTTTGGTGGATTGTCCAAGGCTTCGCCATTATGTTTACTGAACTTTTTGAAGGCGCTTGGTTTATTGGATTGCTATTAATCGGATATTCCACACTCAACTCTCTCATTCGCAATTTCAGTTTCACCACATTCTACCTCATCTCTCTATTTTTCTATTCAATCATATCATTCATCGTCGGCATTATAGTCTATTCCGTTCAAGGATGGATGTATCCCGAAACCGGACTATTAATCCCCGTGACTGTCGCCAACATCATCATTGCCGGCTATACACTATGGACCGCAAGAGTCCGCTAAGTTATCCAAAACCACATTTTAAGGAGTTTTCATCGGGATTGCTTGACAATTTTGACAAAAATTTGTATCTTTGCTAAGTGATGCCGCTTAGCATCACCTTTCATATCCAAACCACACTAATATCATACTGCAAGCAATAATATGAGCGATGAAATAACCCCGGTCGACCAAGAATACGACGACCTAACAGAGCATAACGACACCACCGAGCATCGTCATCTCGGCTCAAGCGACGACATTGTCAAGCACCAACTCCGCGGCATGTACAAGAGTTGGTTTCTCGACTATGCCTCATACGTAATTCTTGAACGAGCCGTGCCACATATCGACGATGGGCTTAAACCTGTGCAGCGTCGCATACTCCACGCGATGAAAACGCTCGACGATGGCCGATTTAACAAGGTGGCCAACATCGTCGGCAACACCATGCAGTATCATCCTCACGGCGATGCGTCTATCAACGATGCTCTCGTGCAGTTAGGTCAAAAGGATCTTCTCGTGGAGACTCAGGGTAACTGGGGTAATATCCTCACCGGCGCCTCTGCCGCTGCCGGTCGTTACATAGAAGCGCGACTATCGACCTTTGCGTTAGAAACTCTATATAATCCCAAAATCACCGAATGGACTCCGTCGTACGACGGACGCAAACAAGAGCCGGTCGTTCTTCCGGTAAAATTCCCTCTATTGCTTGCGCAAGGAGTAGAAGGCATCGCCGTAGGTCTTTCGTCTAAGATACTTCCTCACAATTTCAACGAAATTATTGATGCAGCTATAGCCTACCTCAAAGGCGAAGAGTTTGTGCTTTATCCCGACTTTGTCACCGGCGGATTTATCGACGTCGCGCGCTACAACGATGGTGAACGTGGCGGGCAGGTAAAAGTACGCGCTAAAATTGAAAAAATCGACAACAAGACTCTCGCCATCACCGAGATCCCATTCGGCAAAACCACCGGCACACTCATCGACTCAATACTTAAAGCCGCCGAAAAAGGAAAAATCAAGGTTCGCAAAGTCGACGACAACACCGCTCAAGAGGCTCGCATTCTTGTCTATCTCCTCCCCGGCACATCAAGCGACAAAGCCATCGATGCCTTGTATGCGTTTACCGATTGCGAACTGAGCATTTCGCCCAACTGTTGTGTCATCTCCGAAAAGAAGCCCCACTTCCTCGGCGTAAGCGACGTGTTGCGCCACAACGTCAACACCACGCGCGAGTTGCTCCGTCGCGAGCTTGAAATACAGCGCGACGAAGTGCTCGAACAGCTACATTTCGCCTCTCTCGAACGCATCTTTATCGAAGAGCGCATCTACAAAGACCGCGAATTTGAAGAAGCGGCTAATATGGAGATTGCCATTGCCCATATTCGCCATCGCCTTGAGCCGTGGGTCAAAACATTTATCCGCGAAGTCACCGACGACGACATCCTTCGCCTCATGGAGATAAAAATGGGACGCATCCTAAAGTTCAACTCCAAGAAAGCCGACGACATCATTGCCGCCTACAAAGATAAAATCGCAAAAATCAACAACGACCTTGAGCACATCGTCGACTACACCATCAACTGGTTCAAGAAGCTCAAAGAGAAATACGGAGCCAACTATCCGCGCCGCACAGTCATCCGCGGATTCGACAACATCGAAGCCGCTACCGTGGCCGAAGCTAACGAAAAGCTGTATATCAATCGCGAAGAAGGCTTCATCGGCACCGGACTTAAGAAAGACGAGTTTATATGCAACTGCTCCGACATCGACGACATCATCATCTTCTACAAGACCGGTAAATACAAAGTCGTTAAGGTGCAAGAGAAGATGTTTGTCGGCAAAAACATCTTGCACATCAACGTGTTTAAACGCAACGACACGCGCACCATCTACAACGTCATATACCAAAACGGACGCAACGGCATCTACTATATGAAGCGCTTTGCAGCCACAGGACTCACTCGCGACAAGGAGTATGACTTCACACAAGGTCTGCCGGGTACAAAAGTGATGTGGTTCTCTGCCAACTCCAACGGAGAGGCCGAAGTGGTAAAAGTCACCCTCAAACCAAAGCCGCGACTGAAAGCCCTCCAATTCGATGTCGACTTCTCCGAGCTCGCCATCAAAGGAAAGCAATCGCAAGGCAACATCGTGACCAAAAATGAAGTGCATCGATTCTCGCTCAAAGAAAAAGGAGCCTCTACGCTTGGCGGACGCGAAGTGTGGTTCGACCCCGATGTGCTACGCCTCAACTACAACGGACAGGGCACATTCCTCGGCGAATTTTCAGGTACCGACCAAGTGTTGGTCATCCTAAAAAACGGCGAATACTATATGTCGACATTCGATACCGGCAATCACTACGAAGACAATATCCTTCGCATCGAAAAATTCCGTCAAGGCCATGTATGGACTGCCGTGCTCAACGATGCCGACCAAGGCTATCCCTATATCAAGCGTTTCACATTTGAACCCACCACTCGCAAGCAGCGTTTCTTAGGCGAAAACGAGAAGTCAACACTCATCGCCCTCAGCGACAACGCCGGCGCTCGCTTCGAGGTCACCTTTGGAGGTGGCGACGCTTTCCGTGGCTCTATCGTCATCGACGCCGCCGAGTTTATCGCTGTTAAGTCACTCAAAGCCAAAGGCAAACGCGTTTCCAACTTTACCATCGACTCCATTATCGAAATCGAGCCACGAGTTATCGAGCCGACAGAAGTCGAAGAAACCGAAAATGTCGAAACATCCACCGAGCAGGAAGCCGCCAAGATCGAACCGGAAAAGAGCGACGACGAAGTGCGCGACGAAATCAACGGACAGCAACGTATATTCTAAAGAATCCTCAGTGTGAAACATCTTATATTTGCCTTACTCACCCTCATTCCCGCTCTGCTTTATGCCGACAACGACTCCACGGCAATAAAGCCTCTGCGACCGGTGACATCGGCATATACATTTGAAATAGGAGGTGCCCGACTCACCGACACCTACCTCACCCCTCTCCGCTACACCGGATGGAATGCCTCGATCCAATACGAGCGACTCCAAGCAATGAAATTTTCTCCCGAAAAGTGGATAATGCAACTGCGAGCCGGAGTGACCATCGATGGCACGGAAAATCCCGACGGCAACGCATCGATGTGGAACGCCGCATTTCATTTCGATTGGGGCATGATACACCGCTGGAAGATGACCAAAGAGCTCACCCTTGCCCTTGGCGGAAGCACCGGCATCGACATCGGTTGCCTTTACAGCTCACGCAACGGCAACAACCCCGCATCGGCCAAAGCCGCTTGGACAGTCAATCTCACCGCGATGGCATCCTATCGACTCAAAATCGGTTCTCTCCCCGTCACTCTCCGCTATCAGCCGTCGCTTCCCCTCACAGGCATTTTCTTCTCGCCCGATTACGGCGAGTTGTACTATGAGATATACCTCGGCGATCACTCCGGATTGGTTCATCCTGCATGGTGGGGCAACTACTTTTCACTCGAAAATCTCTTGACTGCCGACCTTCATTTCGGCAACACCTGCCTCCGCCTTGGATATCGAGGTAGCATTCTCTCCACTGAGGTCAACAATCTCAACACTCAGATTATCACCAACTCCTTCGTCATCGGCATCGCCGGAGAATGGCTCTCCCTCACACCCGGCAAAGGTTTGTCTCGGGAAGCCAAAATCATATCAGCCCTTTACTAAACGTCACTCATGCAACGACACATCATATATATAATAGCATCACTCTCCGTTCTTCTCAGCTCGTGTCACGACATCGAAGAATGGAACGACAACCCATCGGGCAATTTCGAAGCTCTATGGACTATTTTCGACGAACACTACTGCTTCTTCCGCGAGAAAGGCATCGACTGGGACGAAGTCCACGACCGCTACGCTCGCAAGATTTCCGACAAGATGACCGACGAGGAGCTGTTTCTCGTCTGTGCCGATATGCTCAACGAGCTAAAAGACGGACACGTCAACCTCAGCGCATCATTCAACACCTCCTACTACCGCAAGTGGTGGAGCGACTATCCGCAAAACTACAACGCGCGCATCATCGAAGAGCATTATTTCAATTTCAACTATCGCTGTTCGGGAGCCATCGACTTCGGCATTCTACCTCAAAACGTAGGCTACATGCACTATTCATCGTTCTCCTACGGCATCGGAGAAAGCAACCTCGACGAAATTCTCGCCTATTTTGCCACCTGCGAAGGACTCATAATCGACCTGCGCGACAATGGAGGCGGCAACATGACCAACATCGAAACCCTCGTTCGACGATTTATCACAGAACGTACCTTAGTAGGCTACATCTCCCATAAGACCGGACCCGGACACGATGAATTTTCCGAGCCACGCGCTTTCTATTACGACCCGGCCGAGTCAGGACGCATCATGTGGGGCAAACCGGTAGTAATCCTTACAAATCGCAGCACATTCAGCGCAGCCAACAACTTCGTATCAATAATGCGGCTGCTTCCGCGCGTCACCATCATAGGCGATGTCACGGGTGGTGGTAGCGGTATGCCATTCTCGTCGGAGATCCCGTGCGGATGGAGTGTAAGATTTTCCGCCTGCTCGGTGCTCGACGCCGAAGGCAACGTCACCGAAGATGGTGTGCATCCCACCGAGGGCTTCGACATCGACATGGATCTCACCGCCACATTAGAAGGCAAAGATACCATTCTTGACGCAGCCATATCCCACTTGACGTCAGCACAATAACCCCTATTGTTGAAAACTTTATCATAAATAATTTTGATAGAGCTATGCTCGTTTGAATAATTGTTACTAACTTTACAATCGTAAAATTCTTGCAATATGAATCGCAAAGGCAAACTCTACTTCCGATATGGCACAATGGGCTCGGCGAAAACCGCGCTTCTGCTCACCTCGGCCTACAACTTTGAGGAACGCAAAATGAAATATGTGTGCCTCAAGCCGATTATCGACACTCGCGAAAGAGCTGCCGTGATTCGCTCGCGCATAGGCATAGAGCGCGAATGTCAGTGGATATACCACGACACCGATCTCTATCAGATGGCACAAGAATTATTCGAAAAAAACATGTCGGTTATCGATTGGTTTCTGGTCGATGAGGCTCAATTTCTCACCGAAGAACAAGTCGACCAACTTTCGCGCATAGTCGATGACTACGGTAGCAACGTGGTGTGCTACGGACTTCGCACCGACTTCAAGAGCCGGCTCTTCGAAGGCTCACGCCGACTGTTTGAAATAGCAGACTCTATTGATGAAATAAAATCGACTTGCACCTGCGGACGCAAAACAATAATCAATGCCCGTATCGATGCCTCCGGCGATTTCGTCGAAGAAGGTGCACAAGTAGAAATCGGAGGCGACGACCGCTACATCGCGGTATGCCGCAAATGCTGGCGCAATAAGCGCATAGAGCAGTCTTCGCGCGATTCTCTACCCTTCATTTAGACCCATTAATTTTATTATGATATTAGGAAACTTAAACGACACTGCTCGTCTGCAATCTCTTGGTAACGATTTTACTATCGCTCTGCAATGGATTAACGACCACATCAAAGAAACACTCACGAAAGGCACCATCGAAATCATCCCCGGAAAGATTCACGTCAATTGCGAGGAAGTAGCTATGATTCCAAAAGAAAAACAGCACATCGAGGCTCATCGCAAATACATCGACATCCATGTACCTATTTCCGGTAAAGAAGTGATTGGATGGTCGGCCGTACGCGATCTCAAAAATGCACTTCAAGACTACGATGAGGAGCGCGATATTATCTTCTATGGCGACGCACCGCAATGCACCATTCCGGTACTTCCGGGACAATTCGCTGTGATGTTTCCCGAGGATGGACATGCACCAAATATCGGCACCGGCATCCACCGCAAATTTTGCGTAAAGATACTCATCGACTGAGTTTAATTAAACTTTCGCACTTAGTTGAAGTCTTATCATATAAATATCATATCATTATGAAGAAACTACGTGCGATATTCCTCTACATATTCATTGCCATAGCAAACGCGCTTCCGGTTTTCGCCTCTACATTTGCCGACGAAGACCTCTCCTATCGTGTCATGTTCAAATGGGGGCTTATCAACAGCCAAGCCGGAAATGCCACACTTTCACTCCGCTCTCAAGGCGACAATTACAAAGCCACACTCATTGCCCGTTCAGAGCCGTGGGCCGATAAGATATACCGCGTACGCGACACCCTCTACTCCACGATGACCAAGCAAGGACTCGTGGCGACTCGCTACGAAAAGCGCGCCCACGAAAAAGACAAATTCAGCCACGACGTCGTGGTATATCAACGACAAGGCGACAATGTGACCGGCCATTGCTCCCGAGTCCGACAGAAAGACGACAAACCGGCTACCACTGAGACTAAAACCATCAGTGCCACCGGCACCACAGTCGATATGCTCAGCGTCTACTACTACGTGCGCTCCATGGACTTCGAGTCTCTCAAGCCTGGCACCACCATTACGATCAACATCTTCTCAGGCAAGCGCAACGAACGACTCAGTCTGAAATACGTAGGCGTCGAGGACATCAAAGTCGACAAGAAAAAACATCGCACCTATCGTGTCAACTTCACTTTCACTTCCGACGGCAAAAAGAAAAGTTCCGACGACATGACCACATGGATTTCAACCGATAGTCGCCGTATTCCGCTCAAGCTCGAAGGCAAACTCCCGGTAGGCAAAGTACAAGTTTACTACACCGGCAATTAGATCTCGTTTGTTAATCTTTCTTAATAGGGGGGGGTATATGTTCCTATTTCGTATATTTGTGAATTATTGCGCTAATATTTAACCATCAAACATATACCTAATGAAGAAAACTTCTTATCTATTAAGCAGCATCGCTACATGTGTGGCTTCAATGATTTTTGTCGGTTGCGGAACTTCAGGCAACACAGCCAAAGAGCTCGCTCTACAAGATTATAGTTACATCCCGATGGAATTGGACGGCACATATCTCTACATCGACAAGGACGGCAACGAAATCACCACCAACAAATTCTCATCCGCATCGTTGTTCTCCGAAGGATTAGCCTTGGTTTTAGACTCTGCCAACACCCTTTACGGCTACATCAACACCAAAGGCGAATATGCCATCCCCCCGAAATACACCTCGGCCACAATGTTTTTCGACGGACTTGCATGGGTGGCTGAACCCGATTCTTGTCTGAAAGCCATCGACAAAGAAGGCAACACCATACTTCGTCTACCAAATGCGACTTCGGCTCACGTTTTCGTCGAAGGATACTCAGTTATCTCGCAAAACGGCAAATCCGGCATGATCGACCGCGAGGGCAACATCACCATCGCCCCGAAATATAACTCATTGCAATACCCCATACGTGGCATGGTCTACTCTTCGCTCAACGATAGCGTAGCCCTCCTCAACACAGATGGATCAGTCATAGTTCCGGCAGGCTCCTACGACATCATCCTACCGAACATCTACAACGACAATCTTTTGGTTTGCAACGGAACTAAATTTGGCGTAGTCGACCGCAACCTTAACATTTTGATTAACCCCAAATACTCACATATTGAACCTCACGACGGATACTACATCGTTAAAGAAGATGATGAATATGGCATCATCGACCTCGACGGCAATGTACTTCTTCCGGCCAAAAACGAGCGGATTACCAGTTCCAACTACAGCGACATGATTCTATACTCTAAAGATGGAGACAAGTGGGGCGCGCTCAACAGCAAAGGCGAAAAAGTGATCCGTCCTAAATTTGAAAATGCTTCAAATTTCTTCGGCGACTATGCTGCCGTCAAAAACAAAGAAGACAAATGGGGCATTATCGACCGCATGGGAGAATATGTAATCGAGCCTCAATTTGATAGAATGCTCCCCATACCCGGCAATGGAAAATATCTTGCGCGCACTGACCGCAAATGGGGTATCGTAGACGCCAAGGGCACATTTATCGACATGCCTAAATACTCATCATTCCGCGACGGCAAAGGTTACACCTCTGCACAATCCGACTATTTCAACATCAACGAAATAGTACAAGGCATCAAGTCGTGGATTGACGCGCAAGATAAAGGGCTCACCTACACTCAATTGCGTCAGAAATATCCCGACGTAGAATTCAAGGATGAAGAATATGGCAACTATGGCATCGGCGCGCTACCAGCCCCGTCATCTGCCAATGTCGAAATTGGTATTTTCTCCACCTGCGCGGCTCCGAGCGACTCAGCGTCTATCGACCAATACCTCGCTGCTTACGAATGTGGCATCACCATTCCGTCAGCTAAGTCGGATAAACTCGGTGATCTTGAGAAAGCTCTTAACGATACATTCCTGACCGACGGCAATAGCGTCTACAACGACTACTGGGTAACCTCGATCGACTCATTCGATTCATACATTTCAGTACGTTTCTCTCCTAAATCATTGTTCTAAAGATGAAATCTGCATTAATAATATCGGCAGCCTCGCTGTTGCTCCTCAGCTCTTGCGTCGGCTCAAACCAAGAGCGCAAAAACATCTTCCCTCTGCCTTGTGTGGGACAGTCTCACTATGGACGATGCCACCACTACTATTATATCGACAAGACCGGAGTGTCATTAGATATGCCCTTTGAAGAGGTTGAAGATAAGAGCACCCATCTCCTTGACAGCGAAATCAATGCTATATCGCCATTCTGCGACGGCTTGGCACTCGTCAACACCGACGCCGGCTATCGTTACGTCAACACAAAGGGCGAAGTGGTTATTTCAATTGACAAGTCGGAAGATTACGGTTCAGTGTGCAAAGCTACAGTTTTCAGCGAAGGCATTGCCTTTGTCAGCACAGAGAGCGACATCTATAAAGCCATCGACACCGATGGCAATGAGCTGTTCACTATCGAAAATATGGACCCCGTCTACCCCTATATCGACGGATATATGCTCGTTGAGGACAACGCCGAGAGCGGATACGCCATCATCGACCGCAAGGGCAACATAGTTCTCGACAGTTCTTACGGAATAACTTCGTTAGTTCCTCCTGCCAATGGCTATGTTTGCGTATCCGACAACTCCAAATTCGGCGCTATCGACATGGATGGAAAGCAAGTTGTCGACTTTATCGCCAACTCGCCTATCACGTTCGACGGCAACGGTTGCGCAGTAGTTTATATTGATGGCGCTTATGGGCTCGTCGACGACAAAGGCAAGTTTATTCTCCAACCCGAATATGAGTATCTCGAAAACGATGGTGAGTGGTATCAATTTGTCTACCAAGACGAAGACCTTGCCGGTTGGTGCGATAAAAACGGCAACGTTAAGATTGAGCCAATAGTCACTTATAGTTCCAACTGGGGTTACGAAGGTAGCTCATCGCTATTCTTCGGCGACAAATGGGCGTTGGTAGAGATTGACGGTGAATCGGTCTATATCGACAAAAATGGTACGATACAGAATATCGACACTGAATATACTCCGATGACCACATTCTTCGATGATGTAGCCATAGTGCAAGAGCGCACCGCCAATGGATGGACCTACCATCTCATCAATCGTGCCGGTGAAGTTGTGAGCGAAAATGCATTTGCTCCCGTAGCATCAGCCCGTGGCGGCAATGCAAGAGCTCACATGAGCCGAACACTCGGACAATATGCATCCGGCAAAAACAACAACAGCCTAAACCGCATGATGCTTCGATAACATCCCAATACTTTTCACTACCGCGACAATCTTCCCCTTGTCGCGGTATTTTTTTTTGTTATATCAGAGTTTATTCCGATAATTTACGTTAACTTTGTAGCTAAAAAGATTGAAGTTTGTTAAGGGAACTTCTATAAAATAGATTGATAGGAATGTTCCCTCCATATTGAGTTTTATTAATTTAGGGAATTTATAATAGTTCCCTTAACACTAAATTATCCCAAGGGATATGAATTTATCAGGTACAATTGATTTTAAGCCGAAATTGGTTTCGGCTCTTCGTCACTACTCCTTGAGCAAGTTCAAGGAAGATCTTATAGCAGGTATAGTAGTTGGTATTGTAGCGCTTCCGCTCGCCATCGCATTCGGTATTGCATCAGGTGTCAGCCCGACCATAGGACTCATTACCGCCATCATTGGTGGTTTCATGGTGTCGGCATTCGGCGGCAACACAGTGCAGATCGGAGGACCTACCGGTGCATTCATAGTCATCGTCTACAACATTATCTCTATGTATGGGCTCGAAGGTCTTGCCATCGCTACGCTCATGGCGGGACTTATCCTCGTGATGCTCGGATTGTTCCATCTCGGCACAGTCATCAAGTTTATCCCCTATCCTATTGTAGTGGGCTTCACAAGTGGTATCGCGCTCACTATCTTCTCTACCCAGATCAACGACTTTTTCGGACTTGGATTGACCGGAGTGCCAAGCGATTTTATCTCTAAATGGGGCGTTTATCTCAGCAATTTAGACAACATCGATTGGCCTTCGCTCGCCGTAGGTGTGGTATCGCTCCTCATCATTATCGTAGCTCCACACATATCCAAAAAACTTCCCGGAGCACTGCTTTCTATCATTGTGATGACCACGATTGTTTACTTTATCAAAGATATATTCCCCGGCATCGAGACCATTGGCGACCGCTTTGGAAACCTTCCCACCGACATTCCCGAGCCTCACGGATTTGAATTGTCGATGGCTACAATCAATCAGTTGCTTCCATCGGCATTCACCATTGCAATCCTTTGCGCCATCGAATCGCTCCTCTCAGCGACTGTGGCAGATGGTGTAACAGGAGCGCGCACCAACTCCAACACCGAGCTTATCGGTCAAGGTTTGGCCAACATTGCCGTTCCGTTTTTCGGTGGTATTCCCGTCACAGGCGCCATCGCTCGCACAATGACCAACATCACCAATGGCGGACGTACTCCGGTGGCAGGTATCATCCACACCTTGGTACTCCTCCTGATATTCCTCTTCTTGATGCCGCTGATCAATCTCGTGCCGATGTCGTGCTTGGCAGCCGTGCTCATCATGGTGTCATACAACATGAGCGGATGGCGCACCGTTGCAGCCATCTTCAAGAATCCAAAGAGCGATATCTCAGTCCTCATCGTCACATTCTTGCTCACCGTAATTTTCGACCTCACCATTGCCATAGAGATTGGCTTGCTATTGGCCGTGATCCTCTTCCTCCGTCGTGTGATGGAAAATACCCAAATTCGGGTATATGGAGAGCAACTTGACGTAGCCGAAGGATCAGAAGCCACCACCCACGAGATTCTCGACGTAGCTCCCGGAGTTGAAGTCTACGAAATCGAAGGCCCGTTCTTCTTCGGCGTAGCTACAAAGTTCGACGAAATGATGCGCAACATCAAGGAAAAACCCATCGTTCGTATAATACGTATGCGCAAAGTGCCCTTTATCGATTCTACCGGCATCCACAACCTTGAGATTCTCGTCACCTCGTCGCGCAACGAAGGCATCCATGTAGTCCTATCGGGTGTTAATGAGAATGTTCATAAAGTTCTCGAAAATGCAAAAATAGAGCAACTCATTGGCGAAGACCACATTTGCGACCACATCACCAAAGCCGTTGCATTGGCAAATAAGATTGTCGCCGACGAAAAAGGCTACCGCATCAGCGACCATGTCTAACTGTTAAAAGAGACTCTATTTTGGTACTAATTTTAATAAAAATCTTACAAAACGAATTTTTTCGTAAAAATTTCCGTAAAAATTGTTTGTATCTCCCAATTTTGTATTAACTTTGTACCGTTTTTGAAGCAAACGAAAATATTGTTTTATTATTTAATTAAAAAAGAAATGAAAAAGTTAGTTTTATTACTTGCTGTTGTATTCAGCGCATCGCTCTTCTCTTGCGGTAACTCAGAAAAGGCTGCTGAAGCTACTGACTCTGTTGCAGTTGTTGACTCTGTTGCAGTTGTTGACACTGTAGCTGCTGACACCGCTGCTGTTGACACTGCTGCTGTTGCTGAATAATCCACTGCGATTAGACACAGTACGAAACTAAGCTGACCACCAAGTGGGCAGCTTTTTTTTTGTATCCATCCCGGAATAACATCAAAGAGCCACCCCCTAAGATAGCAAAAAGGGCACTGTCTCACGATAGCACCCTCTCTAAATCTACAATCTATAAAAACATATATATTTTGAAAAAACGGTCAAATTATAATGTAAAACTTACATAATGTCGGTTTCACATCCCAAATATAAGTCAAATAAACCAAACTTCCAAGCATTTCCTCAAAAATCTTTCCATCCTCAATATCTCCGGTTCATTTTTAAGCACCTTTTCAAGACTATTTCTTGAACGATTTTGGAATTTATCTTAAGCCCCTTTTTGGGCAACAAATGTATTCAATTAGACCCGAGGTGCGTTTTCCGAAACCACCTCTCCTTTTCATTTATAAAGATCGATTGAGAGAATTTCGCGATGACGCATTGAATGTCCAAATATATTTATATTATGACAATAAATCACGTCGCCAGTATCAAGAGTATATTTCCAAGATTCAACAGAAAGCATTCTATTTTCTACGTCTTCAGTTGATATTTTACTCATAATAATATCTAAAGGCGATGCCGCTGGCTGGTGACCTCCCACTGTAACGCCCAAAAATCCACCAGTAGGCTGTGTTGTAACATAGTATGGGAATTGACCCATCGCTTCAGCATTACCTGCAACTTTATCCCATTGTGATATCGGAGTGTCTTTATATCGTACAGGCAAAATAAGTATATTATAAATGTCGACCAAGCCATAATGACGACAATAAGCGTTATTTCCCCACGAAAATGCTATTGATTGAGTGACATTAAGAGTCCACCAAGGGACCTCCCCTGGATCAATAAGATCTACATATGCAATAGGTTTTTGGGATATAGTAACTTGGCGACACACTTCCCTAATCTCCTCTGAGAACCTTAATTGCCACTTAGCTACACTCGCAATTGAAAAGATAGTCAATAATCCGGCAATTCCACCAATCACAACATTGGTGCGTCGCCACCACACAAATGCCTCTACTAATATTTTGAGAGCCAATATTATGCTTACAAGCTCTACAAACCATAGCCCACGCCTCACTTGTCCACTCACTATCGCTATGACATAACCTGCAATCATAATACCAATATACATCAAATTATCACGATATAATTTTACCACAAATTTTCGTCCTCGTTTCCATATCGCCAAAATAGTAACGACCAATAACACATACACCGACAACATTTGAATCCAGCTTACAATTATTAAAGCCGACAAGTCCCCTTCTGTATGCGTCGGCATCTGTGTTTGTAGTCTCATCAACATTCCTGGAGTAAAAAACATAGCCGCAGCGCCCAATATCACTAAAGTTGTTAACATCAATCGGCGTCGACGATCTTGTTTATTAGCATAAAGTTCAAATATAGCCCCAACAATAATGGGCAACGCGAATCCTTCATGCGACATTCCTACAATCAAAGCCACCATCCATTGTAATGGCTTCCATCGTTTTGGCAATAAATCGTCAGATGCAAACAACCTTATAAATATCAAACTCACCACCGAAGCCCACACATAGTTAAGCAAATACACACTTGCCAACATGTTATCATACCATGGAAGCAACACCCACACGGCAAGAGCCGAAAAGCCTATTAACCCAAGTGAGCGCAAAGCCATCTTTCCACCCGCAGCAATTGCCACCATCAGCATTAAAACAGTAATCATCAGTCCATGCAATATGTCTACCAACAGAGGAGGGAATAGATTGAAGTATACCTGAACAAGATTAGGCAAGCGAGATGAGCCGACAGTAAAATGATACGGCACAGCTGCGCAAGCATCGGTAAACGAGTTGATAAATGGCCCTTCGCTATACCAAAAACGAATCCCATCTCCCAGCATACGCATATATTGTAAATCATCACTCCATTCGATTCCACTACACATCCACGCTGTAGCCGAAACGAAAATCAACAACAAAAATACAATCGACAAAATATACTTACATTTCAATTTTTTCATATGCCTCATATACGCCATTCGAGAAAGGTCTGCTTCACTTTGATTTTTGCGTTGCTTCGAGGAGGAATGGGAATGGCAATTTCAGTATGATACGGCTATCTCCAGCCAAAGTATTCAACAATGCCTCAGCCTCTTTTTGGTCGGTAAAGCTGTCGGCTACTACATAGTATAATGGATCTGAGGTGCTGACCACAAAAGCGTTATATCCAAGTCCGACAAGGCGCTGCCGCATAGTCTTGGCGTTGAACAGCTGCTTGAATTGGTTGGTCACCACGTTATAGCGTTGAAGCCGACCGGTCTCTCCCAAGCCTTGCACCACGGACACGTTGGCTGTGAGCATGCGCACTTCCTGACTCTCTACGGCCACCACTTTTGGCATAGCCTCTTGTTGCATTTTGCTATACACCTCCGAGTCCAATCCTGCGCGCTCTTTTTGCTTTGCCGCTTCGTAGGCCTCGCGATAGTTCTGTTCGGTAGTTTTACACGACGCAAGCAACAGCAGCGCCATTATAGGCATTAAAATCCGTTTGTCCATATTGATATAATCGTTTATTTCTCCGAAATTCTTTTTCCTAATTCAATCACTTCAAGGTCGCGCATATTGTCACCATCGATTATCAACCTCACCAACGTGCGCTCTTTTTGCCATCCGTGGTAGCCGGCCGCTCCGGGATTGATATGTAGTACATTAAGATCCTTGTCCCACATCACTTTCAATATATGGCTATGACCGGTGACCATAAGATTGGCTCCTGAGCGGTGCAACATCTGCCTTACGCCCGGCGAATAGCGTCCGGGATATCCTCCGATGTGAGTCATCCACACATTTACACCTTCGACTGTAAACGATTCCACCTCACGACACCGACGGCATACCTCGCCATGGTCGATATTACCCGACACGACGCGCACCACTGATGCCACCTCCTCCAATCGGCGTATTACATCGATGTCTCCCACATCGCCGGCATGCCATATCTCATCGCAGCCGGCAAAGTGGGTGGCAAATCGATCATCCCAACAGGAATGCGTGTCCGACAGGATTCCTATCCGTTTCACTGATTAATAATTTTCGAGGATATATATTTGTCGCGGAGCAAATGTCATCTCATCAGCAATAACAATATTTTCGCCGGTGAGCATATCGCGCCACTGTGAGCCAACGGGAAGGACTTCGAGAGTGCGCTCCATCGTGCGAGTCACTTCGCTATCATTGCCATTGAGCATCACCACCACCTCTTTGTCGCCAAGTCGTCGGCTATAGGTATATATGCCGTTTTCGGGCATAAAATGCTTCAACGAGCCGTAGGCAATGACATCGTTGGCTTTACGCCAGTTGAGCAGCTTCGACAAGAATGAATGAGCTTCATTTTGCATCGGCGTACGCCCTTCAGCAGTGAATGCACTGATACTATCGCCGGGGAATCCACCCGGCACATCGCGACGCACGTAGCCATCACTGCCCTCTTTCGATCCATACATCAACAACTCCGTTCCATAATATATCTGAGGGATGCCACGAGTGGTGAGCAAGAAGGTCAATGCTTGCTTCCACCAACCCAAATTTTCGGGCATTTCAAGTAGGAAACGATCGGTGTCGTGATTGTCCAAGAACGTCAGAATCCCTTGCGGATTTGGAAACAAATAATCGAGAGCAAGATGATCATACATTGCGTTAAGTCCGGTGAGACGATCGGTCTGCGAACTGAACGCTTCGCGAGCCTTGATCGAAAGCACAAAGTCCATCACCGTAGGCAGGTTGCTGTCGACCCCCTTATTTACATATGAATTTTTCTGCCAGAATGCTTCGCCTCCTTCTGAGCCATACCAGCACTCCCCTACGATGTTGTATTTTGGATATTCGCGCATCACAGCAGCAATCCAACCCGCCATTTGCTCAAGATCGGCATAAGGGTGCGTATCCATGCGTATGCCATCGATTTTCGACGACTCAATCCACCATATCGAATTTTGTACGAGATATTTCATCAGATGAGGATTGCGCTGATTCAAATCGGGCATCGACTGAACAAACCAACCATCTACAGTGCGACGCTTGTCGTAGTCGCTCACATAGGGGTCGTGGAGAGTCGATAGTCGGTAGTTGGTCTGCACATATCCATCGGCAAAATTAAACCAATCTTTCGACGGGCGGTCGGTAAACCATGGATGGTCGCTACCGCAGTGGTTGAATATCATATCCATCACCACCTTTATGCCTCGCGCATGGCAATCGGCCACAAGTTGCTGCCACTCCTGATTTGTTCCAAAGCGAGGGTCGATACGATAGTAATCGGTCGTCGCATATCCATGATAAGAGCCTCCGCGCATATCATTTTCGAGCACCGGATTCACCCATATCGCAGTCACACCAAGTTGGTCAATATAGTCAAGATGATCGCTTATACCTTTAATATCGCCACCATGACGGCCATTGTGATTCTGACGATTTACGGGCGACTTGTGCTTGAGCGATGCCACATTATTATTGTCGGGATTTCCATCAGCAAAGCGGTCGGGCATTATCAGATAAAGCACATCGGAGGAATCAAATCCTACATACTCTTCGGGAGCACGATCGCGCGCTTTCAGCTCGTAAGATATGGTCTTTTTCTTGCCATCTTGAGTAAAGGCAATCTTCATCTCGCCGGGCTTTGCATCATCTCCGACGAGCAAATATACAAACTGATAGTTGGGACTATCCAATCGTACGGCATCGATGAGCTTTACACCCGGATAGTCGACCGATACTTGCGCGTCGCGTATATCCTTGCCTTGTATCATTATTTGGAGCGTGTCTTGCTCCATTCCGGTCCACCAATATGGGGGATCGACCTTTGAAATTTCGGGGGCAGCGGTTGCCATAAGCGACACAGCCGCCATTGCTGAAAATATTATTGATTTCTTCATTTTATTTTTTGATTATTCTTATATAGTCGATTAAAGCGGTGTTAACCTCTTCGTTCATATTTCTGTTTTGTGGCATGAGATAATCGATGCTAAACTTGTTTTCGCCCTTATTCAACTCTACGATTAGCATATTGCTGAATCCGGTCGACAGCCACTCATCGATACCGCGTTGCGGCATCACTATAGAGCCGGCATAATTGCCATTGACCATGAGCGAACGTATCGCACATTTATTTTCGGTATTGATCGGACCGGAGCCGTTGGCATAGCGCACATCGACAAAATATGTACCCGCTTGAGGTGCGTCGACCATAAACTCAATGTGAGTGTTTCGATTGAGAGCGATCTCAACAAAACGCGCAGCTTTCTCTTTATCTTTGATAAGCGACGTGCCGGGGATGGCTATCGCTTCAGCCTGCACCATCATGAGCGAACCTTCGGGAATGTATTCGTAGGGTTTCATCGTGAATCCGCTCCACTTATCAGCACCGACGGGGACAAAATCCACGAGAGTATAGTTATCGACTGTCGACAGATCGTATTCTCCCGAAACGATTTGCTGCCGGAACACGCCATTTACGAAAACAAAGTAATTGACTCCCTCCTTGTGGTTTTCGATTATAGCCTTATTGTCGGTCCACATAACAATCGGAGTCGAGGGCATCCATGCTTGAGGTATACGATTTACTTGTTGTTTTGCCACTTCATTGTCGGCAAGAGTGATAACGATAGTGTGTTCGCCTGATTCTGTCGAAGAAAATTTGTGTTCAGCCTGTTCCACTCCATCGACCGAGAACGACACCACCTCATCGCCGGTGCCTTTAATTATGATGTTCAACACTGCATCGCGATAGCGGAATCCGCTGATTGTCTTGTCGCCGGTCAACGCTGCCGGAACGAAGGGGGCAAACTCAATACCATCAACACCAAATTCCATACCCGCTATCACACGATAAATCATCGCTGCGCTACCGGTAGCGCTCCACAGTTGCGCGTCGGAATTGACGGCAGTACCTCGATAGTCGCCGTTTGACGAAACATATAGCTCCTTGTGCGTACCAAACAACGCCGCCGAGCGATAGATAGCACCAAGTCCGGTGGTGAAAGCCTCCATATTCTTCACTTTTGCAGCCGCCAAGTTCCAATAAGCTTGAACAAACGGCCACACTGCATCGTTGTGATATGGCTTGATGTCGGGTAATTGCGGGAACACCGACGAAGTGCCATAGTAGTTGACCGGAGTCTTTGAGATAATCGACTTAGCCATATCGTCGTTGGCTACGTCAAAGATAATACTTAGAGCCTGTCCCAAATTGTCGACGGCCTGCGACTGAATGGGATAGATACCTCCATAGAGATATTCGCTATAATATCCTGCCTCGGGAATCCACAGATTGCTGTTGATCGATGATCCAAGAGTTTCCGCCATCTCTTCATACTCTTCAGCATCCTCTCCACGACCTAATATTTCTGCCATCTCACTCATTATATCGAATGTTTCGGCAAACACCACATTAGTGCCGAGACACATCGATTCGAAAATATCCTTTGGTTGCATCCACTTAGGATAGGTCTGTTCACGCCAATCAAGATAACTTTGCTCGCCGTGCATCATCTTATGGTTGGCGTCCCACACTACAGCCATATCGTCGGCAAGAGTATTTTTAATGATTTCGTAAGCCTCGGAAAGCCACTCTTTGTCGCCTGTCACTTTGTAAATCTCCCAAGCAGCGATAGTCCACACCACGCGGTCGGACGACACCGGCCATGAGCCGCCCGTTCCGGTATCTTGCACTATTCGGTCATTCTTCACCTTCGCACGGAGACTATTGATCGATCGTTGCGGATCGAGGTACGCGAGCGATAAATATATCGAATACGACACATCGCGCGTCCACACGCCATCCCATGCTGCTCCGGCACGATATGTGTCGTCGGGGCGGATATCGCTCACGATGTCGGCAATCGCCATATTGTGAATCGCATCGACAAGCACCTGCTGCGAAGCATACGACGGGAATCGGGCATCGACCGAGTCAATCTTCCATCCGGTAGGATCCGAGGGGCGGTCGGTGGTAGGATTCATCGTCACTGTGACTTCAAATATGCCATCGCCACGATCCACGAACTTACGGTCGTGCTTACCATAAAGATTTTCAAAGTCCCATGTCAGAGGCTCTACGCTACCTGCAATCCACAAGCCTTTGAAGTCGTCGCGATAGATCGTATCGTTTGTTTCGGTGACAAACAGCCCTTTCTCGGCAAAAGATTTCAACATCGGACGCATATCGACACGAATGATCCATGGTGTATCGTTGGCAAGAGTGTCGCCTTTGGCCGTCTTATCAAGTGAGGTCTCAGCTTCAAGCACTTTGCCGAACGAATACAAAATTTCATCGCCTCCTATCAACGCCGTATGGCTCTGCCCGAGCGGCAACTCATTGTCGCGACTATTGAGCGAAAAGCGAAATTTCACTTTAGTGGAAACGATCGACGATTCGGGACTCTTATAGTCGGTCACGATCTCAGTCGGACTCACTGCCGTAGCCGTAAAACCGCCCTGCACCACGCGGTCGGTATAGACAGTGTATTGCTCCGACGACGCGATTACATCGGTCGGTTCACTCTTTTGTGTACATGCCATAGCTGTAAATGCTACCGCCGCTGCACTTCCGATAATAATAGGAATATTTTTCATGATGGTATATGGGTTTAATTATATTTCAGTTAGCCATTATTCTACAAAGATAATATTTTCGGTCGATATTCCCACCATCAATCATAGATTTCCCATCGGTATAATCCAAAATGTCAATGTGCGCTGTAACTATTCAAAAACCTTTATCATATCTCAGCGGCAAAGTTACAACGAAAACCAAATGGGTATTATGTCATTATGTCACATTAGCAAAAAAAGTTGAAAGGCTACGAAGCGACACTGTTTATAGAGTGGTACAAAAACAGCATCGGCACACATCCAAGAGAGGTATAATGCCTATTATTTGCGAGAAAGGAATTCGTGGACACTCGCTCAATGATGAGTAGGGCCAAAACAATCGTACAAAGTTCTTAAAGAGGTTCTGACTACTCGCTAATGGAAATTTGAATTTATTGAACCTATCTTAAGAAACAAATGCTCTTTTTCATCCTACCATTATACAATTAATCTTTTTTTTACTACATTTGTCAAATATAACCCCCAAAGACCTTAAGCCATGGTTAAAAATCCCGTAAAATACAACTCGCAGTGGGATGCCTCTACATGGGTAGTCATTGCCATTGTCATGACCTGCTGCATTATTCCTTGTTTTACAGCCGAACAAATCCTCACACCTCTTATCATCTGCGTCGCGGTGTTAGCGTTCATCATCGTGTCCTTCAAATCCATTTACTACAAAATTGATGGCAACCAACTGATTATATACTCTTTCTTCATACCCCGACGCTATCCCATCGACAAGATAGCGAAAGCCACGCCATCCAAATGCATTCTTTCTGCTCCTGCCACATCACTCTCCCGACGATTGGCAATTACCTTCACCGACCCGAAGATACAGAAAAGTTATATACCTCTACTCATTTCACCCGTAAATCAAGACAAGTTCATAAAACAACTGCTCGACATCAACCCCAACATAAATTGCCATTAAACGTGCCCCCACCATTTCGTATTGATTGCGAAAAAAATTGAAATTTCAATCCTCTCTGCCGAGGATAAATGCAGTTTAGAGTGGAGAGTGGAGCGAAATACAAGACTTTCATCATTTCGTCAATGAGAGAATCGTTTTTCGTATGCAGATGGCCTTGATAGAGGTTGTCGCAATAGATAAACGTCTCGAATGGGACATACTGTAAATCTGATGGAAGAGCGGTAAACTTACCAATGTGCGATAGTCTGACCGGGAACGACGGAATTTCATCGAGCCACTTCAGTGCTTCGATAGGAGTCGGAACACAAAGTCGGAGTTGTGGCGATACAGCGACCTTGATAAATTGCTGACTCCAAAAGCATAGAACGAGGTTATTTTGAATTGGAACAGATGAAAACCGGCACAAAGGTGTGTATCCCGATATTCGAACCAGTGAAAAGAATATTTCAAAAGTACAATGGTGAACTGCCGCCAGTTATCTATAATCAGAAGTTTAATTCATTTCTGAAAGAAATTTGCCTAATGGCAGGAATAACCGAGGACACATCTATCACTCATACGATAGCCGGTCGTCGCATTAAGGAGTATTTTCCAAAGTATGAATTGGTAAGTGCTCATACTGCTCGTCGTTCGTTTGCGACTAATATGTTTGAAAGTGGAGCCCCGGCACTCGTTATTATCCAAATCACAGGGCACAAGACAGAGAAAGCATTTTTGTCTTATATCAAAACTGATCCTGAAACTTACGCGAGAATGTTGTTGACCCTGTGGAATAAGTATCAGCAAGAGGAGGTGAATAAGCATTAACTATCGGAAAGTCCTTTTACAGGTCATATTAGAAGAAACACATAATAATGGCGTTGACCGCACTATACTTACACTTTCAACCAGAGGGAACAACCAAGATGTTAATGCAATGCTTGCTTTATATGGTGCTTCAAATGCTGAAAGCGACCAGAAAACATCGAATCCGACCAGAAAACATCAAAAGCGACCAGAAAAAGTGACCAGACCGACCAGAAAAAAACGAATTATAGAGATGCTAAAATCCAATCCCAATATTGCACGTTCAGAAATAGCTCAAGTGTTAGGGATACATGATAGCAGTGCAAAAAGACGTTTGGATAGTTTGGTAAATGAAGGGTATGTCTGTCGCATCGGTGCAGATAAAGGTGGACATTGGAAAGTAATAAAGGGAATACAATAGTTCATCATTAGCATTTCTCAACAGCCAATATTTTCGATTGGCTTCGAAGCGATTTACAACGTTGCTCCCTATACTATAATCACAACTTCTGCACAAAATTACACATATATGATTATGAGCAAAAGTAGTGATAATATATTGAATCCCGGAGATTATATATAATTGAAGTATGGAGGATAGTGTATCGACGAGGTGTACAATTTTGCTAATGCAATAACGATTTTTTTGAATATGTAGATTGCTAATTTGACAATCCCAATAGGAAAAAGTTCTTTATGTAATTATAACCTATCGGGGGTCAATGAATGGTATCAAAAAATTAAAGGAATAAAAAATTATAATACAATGAAATTACAATACGAATCTGACTTGCATATAGAATTCCAAGAAAATAGCAGATGGCTCCGAGACAATCCATTGAACCCAATTGGTGATATATTGGTGCTTGCTGGAGATATTTGTTATCTTGGCGATGAAATGTACTATAAGCACCCTTTTATTAATTGGTGTGCTGACAATTTTGAACAAACTATTATTGTTCCCGGTAATCATGAATTGTACAAAAGTTTTGATATTAACCACTTGGTGGAAGGTTGGGAAGAACAAATAAAATCGAATATCAAAATTGTTTACAATAAAATAATCAACTTAGACGATATAGATTTAATAATGTCAACTCTTTGGGCTAGAATACACCATTCTGAAGCATATTACACAGAACACGGAGTAACAGACTTTCGTAGAATACGGAATGGAGAATATCGTTTAAGCTGGGACCGATTTAATGACGAACATGATAAATGTGTGGAGTTTATAAAACGAAGCGTTCAAGAAAGCACAGCTCGTAAAAGAGTAGTTATTACACATCATGTTCCCTCGTTTGAACTCATGGCTGAAGATTTTAAGGGTAGCCGAATAAATGGAGCATTTACTTCAGATTTGAATATGCTTATTGAAGCATTGCCTATTGATTACTGGATATATGGTCACTCACATAGAAATATTGAAGCAGAAATTGGAGGGACAAAACTTGTGTCAAATCAATTAGGATATGTTTTTGCTAATGAAACCGACACATTTATGCACGACAAATTTATTGAGCTATAACAACGATTAAATAATTAGTCGTAGTATAAAATTCAAATCAAAACTAGGCAGACGTGTTCGGGGATTACGTTCCCTATTCTCCGAAAATATTCGGCGAATAATTTGTTTATTCTCCGAATATCACCTAATTTTGTCACAAAATATAGCACATATGAGATATATACATGATTCTGAAAATTGGTGGCAATTCCATTATGATAGCCAACAAATAATGAATGTATTAGGTCGAGTACGAGCCAAACAAGGTTCTCTAATAGGACGAATGATGTCTTTAGGATTTGACTCACAAGATGAAGCTA
>CAZWWS010000028.1:0-32092 GCA_964637445.1 uncultured Muribaculum sp. | reverse complement strand
AATGGCAACGGACTCGGCTCGCATAGGATATATCGACCTGCTCAAAGGTATTTGCATCACACTCGTGGTGCTGTTTCATTGTCATGTGCCGATCTCGTCGCCTAAGGTGACTTTCATGCTCGAAAACCTGCGGATGCCTCTCTACTTTTTCCTCTCCGGATTGTTTTTCAAAGAATATGGCGGCTTCGTTGACTTCTCGATTCGCAAAATAGACAAACTGATTGTACCATACCTCTTTTTCGCTGTAATCTTCATCGTCCCCGACCTACTGCTTCTCAACCCCGAAGAGTTCAATCGCATCGTCACCCTCGACTATTGGAAAGAAGCATTGCTGTGGCCTCGCAATCACAATTTGTGGTTTCTGCGCAGCCTTTTCTTTGCCAATATTTTCTTTTTTCTTTTCCGCAAAGCCGTCGGACGACTGCACATTGCGTGGCAACTCATTGTTGCTATCCTTATCGCGTGGATTGTCGACCATTTCACTCACCATCTCCAAGTGCCGTCACAAACCGACTTAGGTCTGTATTGGCTCATGAATGCCGCGACAGCCATCACCGTCATTCCACTCTTTATAGTTGCTCACTATGCTCGGTCAAAAGGGCTGTTGCAATTACGTCTGTCGCCATTCATGACAATAGCACTTCTACTTCTTTTTGCTACGATATGGTATTTCGCCACCGACTCGATTGTGGCTCTGAATGTCAACGCCGTAGGTCGCTCGATACTTCGCTTTTATGTAGCCTCACTATCGGCCATAGCCACCGCATGGTTCATAGCTCGCGCCATCGGTTATATACCGCTGATTTCCTACATTGGTCGCTACTCTCTGATTGTGCTTGGTACCCACATCGTCATAGTCGACTACGGACAGAGCATCGGCTTAGACCCATGGCTTTTAGCCGGCATCACCATTATAGCCATGCCGCCACTGATATGGTTGCTGAAACAATTTGTCCCGTGGACCACCGCTCAGCGACCTCTCTTCCAGCGTTTCTACCAACAGAGTTGCAGCGTTTAATTTGGCATTTCCAACGATATTCCATAACTTTGCGTATATGAACTACAGAATATTTCCTCCCGAAGAACCGATGGACGCAACCATCAAGTTGCCCCTATCAAAAAGCATAAGCAATCGCGCTCTTATCATCAACGCCCTCACCCACGATGCCATACCCATCGACAAAGTGGCTCACTGCGACGACACCGATGTGATGGTCAAGGCGTTGAGTAGCACATCCGACGATATTAACATCGGCGCAGCCGGCACCGCGATGCGATTTCTCACGGCCTATTTCGCTTGCAATGAAGGTCGCGTCGTGACCATTGACGGCACTGAACGAATGCGCAAGCGCCCCATCGGAGCGCTCGTCGACGCCTTGCGACAATGTGGCGCCACGATTGAGTATGCCGCCGAAGAGGGATTTCCGCCATTGCGCATCAGTGGGAAGCATCTGCAAGGAGGCGACATCGAACTACCCGCCTCTATCAGTTCGCAATACATATCCGCCTTGCTGATGATTGCTCCGGTGATGGAGCAAGGCATCCGACTATCTCTCATCGGAAATATCATCTCGCACCCATACATCTTGATGACTCTTAAAATGATGGAGCAATGGGGCATCGAAAGCTCGTTTGAAGGCAACCTCATCACCATTGCCCCGCAATCATATCATCCGACAGCGTTCTCTGTCGAGGCCGACTGGAGCGCGTCGTCTTATTGGTACGAAATAGCAGCATTGTCGGCTTCGGAATTTTCGCTCGTGGGGTTAGACAATCCGAGCGTACAAGGCGACAGCCGCATCGCTCAAATATTTCAAGACCTCGGCGTCATCACCACCTACGACAATCACTCGGCCTCCATCTCACCATCACCCGACCTCAATAGTCGACTCACTCTCGATATGAGCGAGCAACCCGACTTGGCTCAGACCATAGCAGTAACGTGTTGCATGCTTGGCATTCCATTCCATCTCACAGGATTGTCGACTCTTAAAATCAAAGAAACAGATCGTCTCACAGCGTTGGTCAACGAACTTGCCAAACTCAGTTTCCGCCTCTACACCGAGAGCGACAGCAAATTGATTTGGGATGGCTCGCGCCGACTCATCACCCCTGACGAAATCTCTATCGACACCTACGACGACCATCGTATGGCCATGGCTTTTGCTCCGTGCGCCATCTATCTGCCGGGGCTTGTCATCAACGATGCCCAGGTAGTGAGCAAGTCGTATCCGCAATATTGGGACGATCTTCGTAGCGCAGGATTTACCATCGTCGATGCCGACCAATCCATCGAAGAGGAGCCACAATGACGGCAGCACTGATCATACTTGCCTCTCTGATAGTCGTCGGCACCATACTTCGGCTCACCCACCGCCCCGACAGCAGTGATGAGAAAGCGCCTGTGGCTACCGAAACGCCGACTCACAACGACAGTGAGTGCTGTGGACTCCACGCCATCTGCGAGCGCGAGTTTGCCGCCATCGACGATAATATCATCTACTACGACGATGAGGAACTCGACCAATACGCCGACCGACAAGCCGACAGCTACTCCAACGACGAGATCGAGCAGTTTCGCGACATCCTCCTCACCCTCCTGCCTCACGACATTTCAGGATGGGCAAGGAGCCTCAAAAAGCGCAACATACAGTTGCCCCCCGACGTTCGCGACGAGATGATAATGCTTCTCGATGAAGCACGAACACAACAGAATCAACCCACCCAAGCATGACCGAACTATTTCAATATACATTCTTCCGCAACGCCCTACTCGGCATCCTCATCATATCCATTGCCTCCGCCATCATAGGCACCTACATCATGACACGTCGCACGATATTCATCACCGGCGGTATCACTCACGCTTGCTTCGGAGGTCTCGGATTGGGATATTACTTAGGGATAAATCCGATATTCACCGCCACCGTATTTGCCGTCGCTTCATCAGTGTCGGTCGAATGGCTCTCATCTCGCATCAAGTTGCGCGAAGACTCCGCTATAGCAGTTGTTTGGGCTATCGGGATGGCCATCGGTGTGCTGTTTGTATTTCTCACCCCGGGATATGTGCCCGACCTCAACTCCTTTCTTTTCGGCAACATTCTCACCATCACCACCGCCGACCTATGGAGCTTTGCTATCTTCACCATTCTGCTTATAGCCTTTTTCGTCAGCAAATACCACGTCATAATAGCTTGTACGTTCGACCGCGACTTTGCCACCGTGAGCCGCCTGCCGGTGCGTCTGATTTCCTACGCGATGACCATCGCCGTGGCTGTGTGTATTGTGCTCACCATTCGCCTTGTAGGTATCATGTTGCTCATTTCGATGCTCTCGCTGCCACAAATGATAGCCGAGACCTTCTACCGGCGATTTCGCCCCATGATGATAGCCTCGGTCATCATCTCCATGATAGCCGGAGCAGTCGGTCTCAACCTGTCGGCAATGATAGATGTGCCTTGTTCGTCGCTCATAGTCCTCATCCTCGCCGCCATCTACATCATCGCTCGCGTAAGCCAAACCATTCGCCATCGACGCGCCATGCAATAATAGCCACTCACTCACGTTATTAATATAATTATACACCGACTCCACATTGAAGAAGCTCACCTACATAGTCGCAATCGCATTGATAGTCGCAATCGCCACTGCGTGTTCCACCAAAAAGAACACAGCCGCGTCGCGTTTTTATCAAGCATTTACCACGCGCTACAACGTCTACTTCAATGGCGATCAGCATTATAAAGAGACCCTCAAAGAGATGGAGCGAAAATATGAAGACGACTATAGCTCCACGCTCATCTTCATGCACCCCTCCGAAGCTAAAGCCGACCCCAAAGCCACTCAACCATCGGGCGACTTCACTCGCTCCATCGAAAAAGCCCAAAAGGCAATACAACTTCACTCCATAAAGAAACGACCCAAGCGAAAAAGCGGTAAAGGCAACGACCCGAAATATCGTGCGTGGCTCAAGCGCGACGAGTACAACCCGTTTCTCCACAATGCGTGGATGATGATGGGACGTAGCCAATATCATAACGGCGACTTCCTCGGAGCGGCATCTACTTTCTACTACACATCAAAACATTTCAACTGGCTGCCCAACACAGTGACCGAGGCCAAGTTGTGGCAAGCACGGAGTTACTGCTCGTTGGGATGGCTTTATGAAGCAGAAAACATTCTCACTCGCATCAAAGCCGACGAACTCACCTCGTCGACCCTCAAAGAGCTCTACAACTATTCGTTTGCAAGTTTCCACATCAAGAGTGGCGACAACGAAAAAGCTATCCCCTATCTTATCGAAGCCATTCGATATGCCGGTGGAGCACAAAAGACTCGTCTCAACTTCCTCCTCGGGCAGCTCTACTCGCTTACGGGACACCCCACCGAGGCTTACAAAGCATTCGGCAAAGCCGGAGGCGCGGCCAACGCTCCTTACCGCACCAAGTTCAACGCGCGCATCCGCCAAAGCGAAGTGTTCCAAGGCTCCGACATCACCTCCGAGGTGAAAGCACTCAAACGAATGACTCGCTACGACCGCAACAAAGAGTATCTCGACCAGATATATTATGCTATCGGCAACCTATATCTATCGCGTGGCGATACCCTCAACGCCATCGACAACTATGTGCTCGCCGCCGAGAAGAGCACACGCAACGGCATCGACAAAGCGATAAGTCAGATTACTCTCGGCGAGCTGTACTTCACACTCCATCAGTACGACAAGGCTCAACCTTGCTACGCCGAGGCAGTGCCATTGCTACCGGAGACCTATCCCGACTACACCACTCTCCGTCGCCGTTCCGACGTGCTCGACGAGCTTGCTGTATATTCTCAAAATGTAACCTTGCAAGACTCGTTGCTACGCCTGTCGGCCATGTCGGAGGAAGAGCAACTGAAAGTCATCGACAAGATAATCGAAGAACTCAAAAAGAAGGAAAAAGAGGAGGCCGAAAAAGCCGCCAAAGAAGAATATCTCGCCCAACAAGCGGCTCAAGGCACCGGATTGCAAAACGACAATGCGCCCACTACGTTTACGCTCAACACCGACAACTCGTGGTACTTCTACAACACAGCCACCCGAAATGCCGGACGCACCGACTTCCAAAAGCGGTGGGGTAGCCGACGATTGGAAGACGACTGGCGTCGCCGCAACAAGGCATCGTTTGACTTCAAAGAGTTTGAATCAAACGAAAACGAATACGACGACACCGAAGAAGCTCTCGACACCATCTCACCGGAAGAAGCCCTCGACGCGCAAGCCGAAAAAGAAAAAGCCGAGCGCGAGAGCGACCCCCACTATCCCGAATATTACCTCAAGCAGATACCCAAGACCGATGCCGAACGACTTACCGCCAACGACATCATACAAGAGGGATACTTCAACATGGGACTTATACTCAAAGACAAACTCGAAGACTACCCGTCGGCATCCACCGAATGGAACACTCTTCTTGACAGATACCCCGACAATATCTATCGTCTTGACGTGTACTACAATATGTATCTGATGTATATACGCCAAGGCGACACCACACAAGCCGAGCACTATCGTCAGCTGATACTCAGCGACTTTGCCGAGTCGAAATACGGGCAAGCGATGGTAGACCCGAACTATATCGAAAACCTTCGCGCGATGGACTCACAGCAAGAAGCGATGTACCAACGAGCCTACGATGCTTATCTCGACAACCGCAACGAGGAGGTTCACGCCGCCTACGAAGAGATGATGCATAAATATCCGCTGAGCAAGATCATGCCCAAATTCATGTTTATCGACGCGTTGGCATACGTGACCGAAAACAATCCCGACAAGTTCCAGTCCACACTCAAAGAGCTACTCGAACGCTATCCCGAGACCGACATCACCCCGCTCGCATCCTCTTACTTGAAGCAATTGGCTCAGGGACGCCGCATCAACAGCGGTTCGGGAAGCAACCTCAGAGGTATGCTTTGGGACATCCGTCTTGGCAACGACTCTACTGCTACAGGCGGTGGCGACTCAATCGCATTCGACCTCAACCCTGCCGACCCGCAACTGCTCATCTTCGTTTTTGCCACCGACGAAGTATCGTCAAATCAACTCCTTTACAATATTGCTCGCCACAACTTCACAAGCTATGTGGTGAAAGATTTCGACCTCGAACAGATGAATTTCGGTCGTCTCGGCATGATTCTCGTCAAAGGCTTCAACAACTTCAACGAAGTGACCCACTATCGCAGCGTGATGGAGTCTGATAAAAATTTGGACATACCGCGAGGTGTGCGTCCCGTGATGATAAGCGTCAAGAACTTTGAACTATTAATCTCGCAAGGACGTTCATTTGATGAATATTTCAACTTCCTCCAGGAAAGTACAGCCGCCGAAGCCGTGCGTCAAGCTATCCCCGACGACATCTTCGAGCAGCTGCCCGAAGAGGAAGCCGCCGAAGGCGAACAACCCGACCTGCTCACACCTGACGCCCCGATAGAGCCGGTCGACACAGTAGCACCTGCTACGATAGCGCCCGACACTATCGTAGCAGAGCCTCAACTTCCGCCCACTGCACCCTCAGCGCCGGTTCAGGCTCCAACACCGACTCCACAACAGCCCACCGCGCCGGAGAAACCGAAAGCTCCCGAAAAGCCCAAGGCTACTCCGCCCAAACCGGTAGTCATACCCGAATATCCTACCGGCTCCGAAGGCGACGATCCACTATTAGAATAATATCTATCAACGAAACGCATCATGAGCAATCACACCATACTTTGGGCCGACGACGAGATCGATCTCCTCAAGCCCCACATAATGTTTCTCAAAAACAAAGGCTACGACATCGTCACCGCCAACAATGGTCGCGATGCGTTGGAAATGGTTGAGTCCAACCACTACGACTTGATCATTCTCGATGAGAATATGCCCGGACTTACCGGTCTTGAAACCCTCGCGCGCATCAAGCAATCGGCTCCGCATGTGCCGGTAATCATGATTACCAAAAGCGAAGAGGAAAACATCATGAACCAGGCTATCGGCAACAAAATCGCCGATTATCTCATCAAGCCGGTCAACCCTCATCAGATACTCCTCTCTATCAAGAAAAATCTGCACTCCGAGCAGTTGGTATCGGAGCAAGCGACCTCCGACTATCGCCAAGAATTCGGACGCATCACTTCGCTCATCAACGACTCATACACCATCGAGGATTGGTATGAGCTATACGGCAAACTCGTGTTTTGGGAGCTCGAACTTGCAGCGACCGACAACAACATGGGCGAACTGCTCGACATGCAAAAGACCGAAGCAAATTTCGCTTTCGCCAAGTTTGTCAAGAAGAACTACGAAAAATGGGTTTCCGGCGAGCAGCATCCGCTGATGAGCCACGAGATTTTCAAAACCAAAGTATTCCCTTTGCTCGACAAAGGCGAGAAAGTATTCTTTATCCTCATCGACAACTTCCGCCTCGATCAATGGCGAGTTATCAAACCTATACTTTCCGACTACTTCACGTTTGACGAAGACCTCTATTGCTCCATACTCCCCACCGTCACTCAATATGCTCGCAACGCCATCTTCTCGGGACTGATGCCACTACGCATCGCCAAGATGTTTCCCGACCTATGGGTCGACGAAGACGAGGAAGAGGGTAAAAACCTCAACGAATCGCCACTGATAGCCACCCAATTCGAGCGCTATCGTCGGCAATGCCGTTTCTCCTACAACAAAATCAACGATTCGGCAGCCGGAGAGCGACTTATCCAAAACTTCTCCGACTTGGAGATCAACGACTTGAACGTAGTGGTGCTCAACTTCATCGACATGCTGTCGCACGCCCGCACCGAGTCGAAGATGATACGCGAACTCGCCTCGTCGAATGCAGCCTACCGGTCGCTGACCGAGTCGTGGTTCCGCCACTCGTCGGCACTCGACCTATTCCGTCGCATAGCCGAGAAGGGGTATAAAATCGTGCTCACCACCGACCACGGAACCATCCGCGTCGACAATCCTATCAAGGTAGTAGGCGACAAGAACACCAACACCAACCTACGCTACAAAGTGGGCAAGGCTCTGAACTACAACCCCAAGCAAGTGTATGAAATCAAACGTCCGGAGCTATTCGGACTGCCGTCGCCCAACGTATCGTCGGCTTATATATTTGCTACCGGTCGCGACTTCTTTGCCTATCCCAACAACTATAACCACTATGTGCAGTACTACACCGACACCTTCCAACACGGAGGCATCTCGATGGAAGAAATGATAGTGCCACTCATCACACTCACCTCTAAATAAATCACTCACCGACTATGCAAAAAGTAATCAAAATCGCATCGCTCGACCGAATCGACGAAGCTGCAAAAGAATTTATCGCCGCTATGGGCGATGAAACCGTATATGCTTTCTATGGCGAAATGGGCGCCGGAAAGACCACTTTTATCAATGCCTTGTCGCGCGCATTGGGAGTAGAGGACGACACCACCAATTCACCCTCGTTTTCCATCATCAACGAGTATCGCTCCGACACTACTGCCGAACTGATCTATCACTTCGATCTCTATCGTTTGGAGTCGCTTGAAGAGGCGTTTGATATAGGCGTTGAGGACTATTTCGACTCCGGAGCACTCTGCTTGCTCGAATGGCCCGAACGCATCGAAGACATACTACCCGACGACACCGTGAAAGTAACGCTCAAAGTGCTTGACGACGACTCTCGCGAGATTACGCTCGACCTACCCGACTATGACGACTGAAAATGAGCCGATGGTTATTAGGCTCGACAGCACAAAGTCGACCAATACCTACATGGCGTCGATAGCCGAAACCGCCCCCCACGGCACCATCGTGACCACTCGCGAGCAGACTGCCGGGCGCGGACAGCGTGGCAACTCTTGGGAAGCCGAGCCGGGTAAAAACCTCACTTTTTCCATCCTGCTCCGACCGCAACAGATTGAGGCTCGACAGCAATTTGCCATCTCCGAAGCTGTTGCTGTAGCCATTGCCACGGTGCTGCAACACCATATCCCCGACCGACAAGTAGAGGTAAAGTGGCCCAACGATATCTATGTAGGCGACAAAAAAATTTGTGGCATTCTCATTGAGAATGTACTCTCGGGTAGCAGAATCCTACACAGCATCACCGGTATAGGTATCAATGTCAACCAACAACTATGGGTTAGCAATGCCCCCAATCCCATCTCGATACGACAACTCACAGGCAGCACAACCGACTTAGACACGTTGCTGCTACAAGTGAGCTCCGAAATACGCTCCACATTCGACCGGCTATGCCGACAGTCGATGCTTCACCACTTGCATGGAGAGTATATGACCCGCCTATGGCATCGCAACGGACTACACTCATATCGCGACACGGCAACCGGCAGTACGTTTCAAGCTCGTATCGGCGATGTGGCTCCTACCGGAATGCTACATCTCGTCGACACATTAGGCATCAATAGATTTTATGCTTTCAAAGAAGTAGAACAACTTATTTGATAAGACCAATCATGTTTAATTCTGATGAACTACAACGCTATGCGCGACAATTTGCACTCCCAGAAATCGGAGAAGAGGGACAATTACGACTGAAAAACGGCAAAGTGCTCGTGGTAGGAGCCGGCGGACTCGGTTCGCCCGTCTTGTTATATCTCGCCGCCGCCGGAGTGGGCGAAATAGGCGTCATCGATGGCGACTGCGTGGACTACTCCAACCTCCAGCGACAAGTGATCCACACCACAGCCGACGTGGGTCGTCCGAAAGCCATCTCCGCCAAAGAAAAGCTCATTCGCCTCAACCCCAATATCACGGTGACTGCCTACACCCAATTTCTCACCGCAGAAAATGCCTATGAGATTCTGCCTCACTATGATTTCGTAATCGATGCCACCGACAATCTCGGCTCCAAATATCTCATCAACGATCTATGCGTGGCGGCCCGAAAGCCGTTTAACCACGGCGCAATATCGCACTACTCTGGGCACACGATGACCGTTATCCCCTCGACAGCTTGCTATCGCTGCCTCATACCCGATGCCAAGCAAACCGCCACTGTACCCGTAGGCCCGCTCGGAGCAATCCCCGGCATTCTCGGCTCTATTCAAGCCTCTGAAGCAATAAAATATATCACGGGAATAGGCTCTCTACTGACCAATCGGCTTCTAACCTTCGACATCCTATCAACCTCATTTCACACCATCTCACTTCGACCCAATCCGACGTGTAGTTGCCAAAATATCCCATGATGTAGCTCCACAATGTCAATGTACTTTTCGGTGTAAAAAACTTACACCGCCGCAAAGTTACATCGAAAAACATAGTGGTATTATGTCATTATGTCACATTAGCAAAAAAAATTTGAAGACATAAGTAGGGGCGGATTGTAATATCCACCTGGTGGGATCAATTGCGGAGTAACCGTTTTTTTGAATATCCGGTGAGATTCGCTAATGGGGAACAATAGTTACATAAAAGGTGTTTTTTGCAAAAATTTCATAAAAACGCGGAGGTTATGTAACATTTACACAATTTCTCGCGTCAAAGTAACGTAATCTGACAGAACGCAACTATGCAAAAGTATTTTCTATTCCTCACGGCGATTTTAATCACAGCCCTCTCGTCCCACGCACAATATATCGTGGAAGGTTGTGTAACTGATACCATAGGCGAAGGAGAGCCCTACGCAACAGTAAGAATTTACAATCAGTCAAACGAGAAAAAACCGGTAAAAATGAGCGTTACCGACCTCAACGGCAGGTTCAAGCACACGCTCACCGATGCCGGAAAATATACCTTGCAGATTTCATCAGTGGGAAAACTTACTTTGAATGAGGATTTTGAGGTAAACAGCTCACAACCGAATAAAGATTTCGGCACACTCGTCATCAAGAACAATGCCAATACGCTTGCCGGAGTGGAAATAGTAGCTCAAAAACCACTTGTGACCACTGAAATAGACCGTCTAAGCTATGATGTTCAAGCCGACGAAGAGAGCAAAACGAGTAATATATTTGATATGTTACGCAAAGTCCCTATGGTGACAATCGATGGAGAAGATAATATCAAAGTAAATGGTAGCAGTAATTTCAAAATTTACAAAAACGGACGACCCAATACAGCCTGGAGCAATAATCCCAAAGAGGTGTTGAGATCCATTCCAGCGGGAATGATAAAGAAAATCGAAGTTATTACCGAACCTGGAGCAAAATATGACGCCGAGGGTGTCGCAGGTATTCTTAACATCATTACCGATGACAAATCAACTCTCGATGGTATAGTGGGCAGCATTGGAGCTAACACCAATACTAATGGTATGCATGGTGCAAATACGTTCTTTACAACTCAAATCGGTAAACTAACCACATCGGTAAACTACAATTTCAGTACACTTGGCGAAGGAAACACATCTCCATATTATAGCAGCGAATACACATATACAGAATCGGGCAATAAGTTAATATATTCCGGTACAAACGATATAAAAAAGGGTGCGTTCCACTATGGCAATATTGAGGCAAGTTTTGAAATTGATACTCTCAATCTTATTACGTTCTCTTTTGGCGGATACCTTTTTAATACACACACGGTAGGAATCGGCGATGTTGCTATGTATCACAAAAATAATGATGTAATATATTCATACAAAAGTGAATATAATACACCTACGTATAGATATTTTGACTTTAACGGTAAACTTGATTATCAACATCTCACTCACAACAAAGGTGAATCTCTCACTCTGTCATACCTGATTTCCACAACCAATCAAAAACGTGTCTCAGACGATACATATTATGACTTGTTTAATTTTCCTCTCGACTACGATAAATTACATAATAACAGTAAATTAAACTTTTATGAGCATACATTTCAATTTGATTGGACACGTCCGTTTGCAGATAAGCACAAATTGGAAATGGGATTGAAATACATCTTGCGACAAAATTTCAGCAAGACAATATATGAATACAATAATGGGACAAGTGCTCTAACCGATTTCGACCATACGACCAATATTGGTGCAGTATATAGCGAATACTCTTTCAATACTGAAAAATGGGGAGCAAGAGCCGGCGTGAGATACGAATTTGCCCACCTTAAAGGAGATGACAAAAATAATAATGACCCATCTTTCAGCAGTAATATAGGTGATGTCGTACCCACTTTAAGCGCCAGCTATAAAATCAATGACGCCAATACTTTGAAACTGAATTTTGCCACACGCATAAATCGTCCCGGGATAAGTTATCTTAATCCTGCTGTTGACAAATCTGCCACAAGTGTCAGCTATGGAAATCCCAATTTGGAAAGTACGCGCCGCAATTCGATCCGCCTATCCTATTCTCTGATGAAACCAAAAATTGTCATCAACACCTCACTCGGATATACGTGGGCCAACAACTCATTAATGTCGCTTGTGTGGATAACTGATGCTATAAGATATAGTACATACGCCAATAATGGGAAAATTCGTGACTTCTCATGGTACCTGTATACCCAATGGTCACCAACAAAGAGTACACAGGTGATGTTAAATGGCTCTATGAGTTACAATAAAGAAAAAAATACTCAAAACCTTGAAATTGATGGGTGGGAGAAAAATCTTTATATAAACATCAAGCAAAATCTGCCTTGGAAATTAATCCTTAATGCCAATATGTATTACTGGAATGGGGCTATTTATGATGTATATACTAAAGGTGGAGAAATTTGGATGTATGGCTTTAACCTGAGCCGTTCTTTCTTGAAAGACGATAAGTTAACCATAAAATTTGGCGCACAATCACCCTTTTCAGAAAAATATCGTAAAGGTAAAAGCTCTGTTATTCAAGGCGGACGCACCGGATTTAATGAATACTACAATCTGCAGAGGGCTTTCGGCATAAACATATCATTCCGCTTCGGTTCGCTTAAAGCCAGTGTAAAGAAAACCAACAAAACAATCTCTAACGACGATTTACAAGGACGAAAATAAATTATTGGTGTCCGATAAAGATTGTTTTGCGTTAAGCTTTTCTGCATCATTTTCGCTATTTTTGATGCAGATTAAGTGTCTTTCAACTGATATGCACCCTTGAATTCACCCATAGGTCAGCTCACAGAATGACACAGAAGTTTTTTTTGAAGACACAAGAACATAAAGACATAAGGAGAAAATGGGCGATAGGCGGCGAAAAGTGCGATTATTTTACAACTTTCGCAGGTTTTCGCCATTTTTTGTCGGAAAATCACGCAATCAGGAGGATTGCGGAGCAATCGTTATTGCATAGCCGGGTATTGGCGAGCCGTGCGAGCCTATACCCGGAAGAGAATGCTGCAGTAGACGAATCCGAAGGATTCGTTAATGGGAACAATTCTTTCAGAATTGGGCTGCAATAAACAACGTAACCCGGCATTGTCGAGCAATGCTCTCCAATACCGGGCTATTGGTTAATGATTGCTTCGCAATCGAGGGTGGTCGCGCTAAAGTTTTGACAATTCGTCAATGAGAGCCGGACTACGCGGTCTACGAGCCTTGTTTTTCAGTGGTTTTGATTTAATGCAAAAAAGCAGTTAACAAAGATGCTAACTGCCTTATTTTGTGACCCCGGAGAGGCTCGAACTCTCGACCCAATGATTAAGAGTCATTTGCTCTACCAACTGAGCTACGGAGTCATTTCTCAATTGCGATGCAAAGGTAAAGCTATTTTTGGAATCAGCCAAACTTTTGCGCGTTTTTTTTCGTTTTATCCGATTTTTTTTGAAAATTTCGGCGTTCGCATCACGCATCCATACGGAATACCGAGAAGTTTACACTGCCGTAGGTGCGCAATTCGACGAAATGAGGGAGCGAAGAGAAGTCGTAGTCGCGTGAATGTTCCACTACGATGATTGTATCTTCTTTGAGCATCTGCGACGAGAGTATCAGTCCCGGTATTTCGCCAAATCGAGGGTGATCGTATGGCGGATCGGCAAAGATGATGTCGTACTTTGCCATCGATGTTTCGATATATCTGAAGGCGTCGCCTTTGACGATATTGAGATTCTGACAGTTGAGTTGTTGCGCCACTTTGCGAATGAAGTTATACTGCGTGGTGGCCTTTTCGATAGCCGTTACCGAAGCACATCCACGCGATAGCATTTCGAAAGAGATAGCCCCTGTGCCCGAAAAAAGATCAAGCGCCGTAAGGTCATCAAATTCTACCAAATTTTCAAGCACGTTGAATATGTTTTCGCGAGCGAAATCGGTGGTTGGTCGTGCAGTGATATTGGTGGGCACGTCGAAGCGACGTCGCCCATATTTTCCTCTAATTATTCGCATAATGGTAATATGATTAAGTCAAACGGAGCACGGAGAGCGTCGTGCCCGGCACGAAACATTGCAGAAGGGAAGATTACTGGCATCACATAGGCCAGATATTCTCGCAATGTGGGGGTTACAGCCTCGCGCGCACTGCTATCGCCGGCAAGAAACAATTCGTCGGACGACGGATCGAGAGCAAGCTGCCGGCGGCAAGCCATGATATAATACACCGCATCGATCGGCTCGCGATACTCAAAGGTATTGGCAAGCGTCAGAGAGTCTTTGCCGAAGGCGATAAGGTCAATGTGAGAGTCGTGGAAATTGGCATACATCTTTCCGGTGTTGCCCATGCGGCTTTTACTATGGAAATATCGGCACAACGGAGCGAGATGATGATGGATGTGGGGATTGTTGAACGTGCGGCGCAGAAAACCCAAAAGTTCGTTTTCGATACCCATCAGAATTGTCATACCAAGACCTTGTAACGGGCACGACAAGACCTCGCCCGAGAAGTCGGGGTGAGCCTCAGCCATCATCTTATAGCGAAGGTCGACCGTGTCGAGGTCGGTAGGTACAATCAGCATATTGGACGTCTCGATGACGCAGTCGATACGCGAGAAGTCGCTAAGCAACGCGGGATTGTCGTAAACAGCATCTTCAAGCGCACGGAGCATCGACGGCGCCGCACTATCGAGAGGTATCGAGCGATATATCAGCGAATTATCCTCGACCACATTATAGAGCATAACGTGAAGCGCACGACTATCAAGTCGTAACGCCAATCGCCACAGACGTGGCTCTTTTATCAAATCTCTATCGATGATAGCTTTCTGTTCCACAAAACAAAGTTACGCCAAAAACGCGAGCTATGCAAGAATCTCGCCTATCCTATTATATATTTGCGAAACGGCAGCCTATTTACTATCCAAATTATTACATATGACAGTATTGTAGAACCAATAAAAGTTACCATTACCTCCAAATTCATATCCGCCATTGGATTTTCTATAAAATATGGGCGGAATAAATACCATAATATCGCTCCATTAATCAGATATACGCCAAAAGATAATTGCGAAAAAGATCTCACCATTTTAGAAGTCCATGATGGCATTTTATTGTAATTCTGAACAAATATATAAATAATACAACACATCACGACAGTAGAAATCGAGAGGTAATTGTAGATTATATTATCATATATTTTATAGTTCGGTATATCTGCGAAGTAGATACAAGCCGGTAATAGAGCGGAAACCACAACCAATATTGCCAACATCACAAACCATTGTCGAATAGCAACTATTCGTATTGGATAGTTGTGCAAATAATACCCTAATACGACATATCCAAAATAGCCGGAGAATGGAGCCAACGTATTTTCATTGAAGCATCCAAACACTGCCTCAATATATGGAGCCATCATTACAATAGCCCACAAGCATAAAAAGTATTGGATTCCACGCTTTGATGATCTGCATATCCAAGCGCTGAATATAGGTAGGAACAAGTATATCCCAATCAGAAGATAGAGATACCATCCTTGCATAAATCCTACCACAGTAGTTATTGGAGAGCGCAACAACGAATCAAAAACTTGCGTATAATCATACTTTCCGGATAACACTGCAAATCCTGCATATAAGATTGTCCACAACAATAGCGGCCACAAGATTCGAGACAAACGTCGCGACACAAACTCTTTTGCAGGCAGTTTTACCGGTAACAACAAAGCGCCACTAACCATTAGGAATAATCCTATACATGGAGAGCATAGATAGGAAATCAACCCATATGCCAAAGCAGAGCCCATCCCTGAATGAGGATGCGGCGAATGAACCAATATCACCATTAAGCACGCAATGACCCTCAGTATATCAAGATATTCGACTCTCTTTACGGATTGATGGGGGGGGTAATCATTTGACTCATAGACCTTTATCTTCCGGTATTTGTGCGCAAGCCTCCTAAACCGGTAGCTCCGTAACGAGAGTTACCATAGCCGGAATTACCGTAGCCCGACGAGCCAAAACCGGAATCATCATAGTATTCATCGTCAAACTCGTCGTCGCTATTATTCTTTTTCTTGTTTTTGTTCTCTTCTTCGTCCCAGTTTTTACGCTTTTCGGGCTTGTTTTTCTTGATCTCTTCGGGCTTTTGCTTGTCGAGTGGCATTTCGTAGATGTTCCACGACTGCTCTACATCCCAATTTTTTTTGAGGGTAATCTTGTGCGGGAAGTAATAGACCTCTTCGGGTTGCCGATGGAGAGCGACATTCCCTTCATCGTATTTGCCATTTTGGTTAGCATCGATATACAGGCGAGCATAGTAAGTACCGGGGTCGACATACAACAATGCCGCCTCATCGTTCTCCACCTTGGCAGTGCGTACGGGCGCATCAGAGCCATTGAGCAACTCCACAATGGCGGGACGCCCATCAACACCGGTCAGGTTGAAATACAAAGCCGAGTAGTCTTCGAGCTTTCGCACTGTAAACTCGTGGGTAATCGGAGCATTCCACAATCCATAAGCACCGATAATCGATGCAGAGTCGATAGTGAGACGATATTTTGTGCCCGGCTCCCACTCGCGAGTGGTAGTGAAATTGAGCAGCGGGTGATGCTTGGCCGGAGTGATTGGAGGCAAATCAAGCGGCTCCCAAATGGTATCTTTCTGCACTTCGAGATGCACAGCTTCGGGATAAATCGTATCGATAGGCTGCGAAGCGGTGAATGTGAGCGGTGCGTAGATATGATGAGTCGCTCCGGAAGTGGCGTTGAAAGACAAAAACTCTATTTTAGGCACCGATATCGAATCGGAGTCGGCCGACTCTTTCGGTTTCTTTTTCTCCTCTTTCTTCTTCGGCTCGCGGAAATTCATCTTGAGCGTGTCGGTAGTCCACGACAATTGGTCGAGCGTGTCGGTGCGCAAATATCGCAGAGCTACAAGCATCGTATCCATTGCCGAAATCGTGGTATCGGTAATCCAATATTGGAGAGAGTCGCCCGTCACTGCGGCATCAATGCGAGCCCAAAGGCGAGAATTGAGGTCGGGCTGCGATCCGTTGATGAGTGTCAGTTCGGGAAGAGTGTCGCTCGGCGCGCCGAAACTGAAGTTGAGTTTATTTCGTTCGGGACGCTTATAGTCTTTGAGATATTGAGCCTTGTAGCCTTCGTTGAACCATGTCAGCAACACATCATTGGGAGCAAAACGAGTTCTATCGACAACGACAATCGAGTCGGAGCCATCGGCAGCTTTAAGCGTGTCGACAACGCTCACGCGCGACGAGGATGGAGTGATCGTGGTGTCGTAGAATGCTATGTCTTCCGAGCGATCCCACATGTAGTCGCGGTTGACATCGTTGACTGCGAAAATGCGATATGAGCCGGGCTTGAGGTTGCGCACCGTAAATTGTCCGTAAGAATTAGTCTTGGCGATGCGATCGAACTTGAGCGCGGTCAATGCCGTGTCGCTCAGATTGGAATGCACTCCAACGAGCATACCTTGTGCCGGCTCAAGATTCGAGGCTTGGAATACCATGCCGGCTATTTGAAGCGTGTCGATAGAGTCGCCTGTCGAAAAGTCGAGAGCGAAGTCTTCGAGCACGTTGCTCTCGTTCAAGTCGCGTATTGCATCAGAGAAGTCGATGGTGTAGGTTGTGTTGGACTGCATCGTGTCGCGCAATTCCACAGTGACTCGCTTGCCGTTGGCCGAAATTTGCGGCATAGATTTCTGCGCCGGCGATACTACCACTTTTTCGGAGGCTTTTTCGACCGAAACGTTTTCATCAAATTCGATTGTGATACGCTTACCATCAAATCGCACCGCACCCGGAGCCGGATTACTGCCGACGTAGACCGGTGGCACTTTGTCGCGCGGACCACCCTCGGGGCGCCCGATGCTGGCACACGCCGCGAGCACCGCTGCTACTATCACGACGAGCAATATGCGCATATATACAGCCGATTTCATCTATTTTTTTGATTGAGACTCTTGACGGCGCTTTTTCTGCTCGCGAGATTCGACGTAGGGAATCATTATCGAAGTGTAGGCCTGAATGGCTCCACCGGCAAGCGTGAACGCAAGCCAATCGGTAGCACCTGCACCGGGATAGAACATGAAGAACACTGCCACGCAAAAGAAGATTGCCGACCAAAATTCGATGCGCGATAGGCGTTTCACACGGAATATATCGCCATTGTAAGGAGTCATTATTCTACCAACGATAAGTGATAGCGCGCCGGCACCATAGATATATTTCCACCAAGAGTTGTCCAACTTCAAGAGCATCAGCATCGTGCCGACAAATATCAGAATTAAGCCGACCGAAGCGAGCCATAGGCCGTAGGTGCGTACTTTGCTGTTATTGTTGTTCATAATCCAAGTCATTTACTATTCAAACACATAAACATCCTCGTTTGTGCGCTGCATGTGGTATCTTTCGCGCACGATACGTTCCATTTCTTCTCGATCGGTCGACAGGCTATTGTTGAGTTGCCTATAATATTCGAGAGTGTCGGCATTCTGCTGTATCTCAGCTTTGAGCCGCGCTATTTCTTTTTCATACTCCATCTTTTTGACAACAGAATTGTCGGTAAAGAATGTGAGAAACACGACAAATCCTACGACACCGACAAATGTCAGAGTGACGTAGGAGCGACACCACTTAAATATTTTTTTGACCGAATCGTTCATAACGATGCAAAGATAGCATATTTCCGTCCGCGATGCAAGCTAATCCAAATAAAATCGGGCGGTGTGCTCGCAAAAAGCATACCGCCCGAAATTTATTGAAGCTTTTTTGAAAGGTATTAATCGATTTCTTCGTCTGCTTCGTAGCCACCCATTTCGCGGATAGCGTTCTTCAACATTACGTATTGTTGGAAGAGGTGGTTGACAGGCACTTCGTTCTTAGTGTAGTCGTGCATCGGGCTCTTGAGGAAGAAGCTCAAGAAGCGTTGGATGCCGTAGCGACCGCAACGAGCAGCGAGGTCGCTCAAAAGAACGAGGTCGAGACAGAGAGGAGCAGCAAGGATAGAGTCGCGGCAGAGGAAGTTGATCTTGATCTGCATCGGGTAGCCCATCCAGCCGAAGATGTCAATGTTATCCCAACCTTCTTTGTTGTCGTTGCGTGGGGGATAGTAGTTGATACGAACTTTGTGATAGTAGTCGGTGTAGAGATCCGGTTGCTCTTCGGGAACGAGGATTGATTCGAGCGTAGAGAGCTTGCTCACTTCTTTAGTACGGAAGTTAGCGGGCTCGTCGAGCACGAGACCGTCGCGGTTACCGAGGATGTTGGTAGAGAACCAACCGGCGAGACCTAAGCAACGAGTACCGATGATAGGAGCGAAACCTGACTTAACGAGAGTTTGACCGGTCTTGAAGTCCTTACCGGCGATAGGCATTTTGGTCTTTTCAGAGAGTTCCCACATAGCAGGGATGTCGACAGTGGTGTTAGGAGCACCCATGATGAAAGGAGCACCTTCAGCCAAAGCAGCGTAAGCGTAGCACATAGAAGGAGCGATGTTTTCCTTGTCATCAGCCTTCATTGCAGCTTCCAAGTCAGCGAGGGTGTTGTGAACCTTTTCGTTAACGGGAACATACACTTCAGTAGAAGCAGCCCAGAGAACAACTACGCGCTCTACGCCGGTTTCTTTCTTGAAGTTGCGGATGTCTTCGCGGATTTGTTCGGTCATATCCCAACGATCCTTGCATACCTTCACGTTGTCGCCGTCAAGACGATTTGCATAGTTCTTATCGAACGCAGCCTTCATAGGAACGATCTTAACCAATTCGTCCTTAACAGGGTTGATGTCTTTTTCCTTAAGAACTTCGCAGTTGATAGCTGATTCGTAAGCGTTAGCAGGATAAACATCCCAAGCGCCAAACACTACATCGTTAAGATCAGCGATGGGAACGATTTCGTTATATTTAAGATATTTCTTGTCGGCACCTTTGCCTACACGGATTTTGTCGTATTGAGTCATTGCTCCGACGGGCTTAGACAAGCCTTTGCGAGCCATCAATACACCTACCATAAAAGTGGAACTTACAGCACCAAGTCCCACAACGAGAACGCCGAGTTTACCTTCGGGCTTCTTTACGTTTGTACTCATGATGGTTAATAATTTTCGATTATAGTATTCAGTTTATTTTCGCAATATTTTAGTCACTCATTGACATTAAATCAAAAAGTGCGTAAAAGTACTATCTTTTTTTGAATTGAAAAATTTTTTTACGCTAATCTTGGTTGAATTATTCTGAAATCTTGTTAAAAATGAGAGCTATCGGCAAATTCTTCCTAAAAATTATACTTTTCGGAAAGATTTATGTTAATGACCTATAATGATAGCTCAGCCACTTTTTTCAGAGATGAGATGATATTGGGATGCTGCTGAGCATCTTCATCAGCAGTCCATCCTTTACCCTTTATCCACAAGACTTGACAACCAAGACTTTCAGCCGGCACTATATCCTTGCGATAACTATCGCCAACGACGAGCACGTCTTTGGCATTCATACCAAGGGCTTCGACTCCGAGGGCAAAAATCTTAGGATCGGGCTTACGAACCCCTACTACTGCCGACTCGATAATCGCCCCGAAGTAGCGGCGCACATCGAAGTCTTCAAGCACACTCTCTACATTACCATAGAAGTTCGACACCAACACCATCGGATATTTTTCCGACAACTTTTCCAACACCGGGCGAGCCTCTTCGATACATTGACGAGCCTCATTATAGCAATACTCCGCCACCGCAAGAGCCATTGCTTCCACCTCATCGGCTGAGATTTTGCCTTGCTCGGCGAGATAGCCAAGCTCGATGCGCATCTTTATGAGAAGCAGGTCGTAGAAATTGTGGTGAGGCAATATGTGGCGCACCTTGGCGAGTTCGCGCTCTGCGTATACATAGCATTCGCGGAAACTCTCTTTATCGACCGCTACACCGGCTACGCAATATCCATCCCAGATAATTTCACTCCAATGGACTCCACGGCTGTCGATCGTACCGCCATAGTCGAAGATAATACCCTTTATATTATTAATATTTGCCATCTTTCACCTCCTTTGTAAAACGTTTACAGAATCGTTCGTGACAACAAATCATATACACAAGCATTATATTCAATACCGTCAGTTCAAACACAAAATACCACCATGGTTGACCGAAGAAAAGCGACACAAACAGGGCTATAACGCGAGTGTTGAACGACAGCATATTGGTGTATTTCATCATCGGGAGACTCTTGCGACGGAACGCATCGCGGAACTCTTGCGACGCTACACCTTGCCAACGATTGGCGAGCGCACGGCGCAGACGTTGCATCCACGGCGTGAGCGCTTCCTGATTGGCTGTATAATTGGTATAGAACGAGAGCGTGAGCTTCTGCCAGAAATTATCTTTCCACGTCAAAGCCGACAGTTTCTGACGCAAATCGACCGTAGACTCAAGCTCCGAGCCCTCTTCTCCTTTGAGGAAATACAGATGGAATTGACGATAATAGTCGGCTGATGCTGCCTGCTTGGCGTGACACAATCCGGCAAGTATAGCCACCGTCCATATAAGCCATGGATACTCGGCAAATACCGACCCCTCAATATTATTGGCTCGCAAACATACAGCCACATATATGGCAAAAAACCAAAAGTCGCCCGAAAGCCCATCAAGGATGCGCCCTATGCGAGAATATTGCTTGGTCATGCGAGCAAGCTGCCCATCGGCGCTATCAAACGAATTTGCCCACACCAACAGCAACATACCTATCACATTAAGCCACAGGCTTTCATAATAGAACATCACACCGGCTGCCACGCCAAGAAATATCGATGCTATCGTGATAGCATTAGGCGTAACTCCCAATTTCTTAGCCAAACACGCCCACGCATAGCCTATCGGTCGATAGAAAAGAAGGTCGATAGTTTCTTCCGTATCCATCGATTTGAGCGAGTCGCGATAGCTGCTCTTCTTTGTCTCTTTAATGTTTTCGCTCATCGATTTATCTGCGTTTCTTTATTTCATTAAGAATACATTTTGCGATATGTGGAGCTGCTTCTGCTCTGCATGGAGCAAAGCTTGGCCAGTCGTTGAAGTCGATAATACGAATATCTCCTTCGGGCGACACGATACAATCTCCGCCATAGATCTTCACATCAAGCACTTCCGATGCGCTTTGGCAAATAGTGCGCATACGCTCTTTGTCGAACTCTATACCCTGCGATTTGCCATTGATAGCCTCGTGTCCATACTTGCTGTGTCCCATATCAAAGGGATAGAACCAGAAGAAGAATGGAGTGCCTTGCACACCATAGAACTTCACCAAGTCGCCTACGAGATGGCGGTTGATCACAGCACGCTTGATACCACGCAAGAAATATTCTTGCAACACCTCTTGTGCTTCCTCGGGATGGCGCACATACGACACATCCTCCTTGTGCATGGCGTGAAAGTCGCCACGTTTGAGCCAGCATTGTGTAAATCCGGCTTTGCGAAGCGCCTCGATAGCCACTTCGTTGGTGTTGACGATAAGACTTTCGGGGTATGGTATATTATTACCGACAAGGATTCGCGTCATTCGCTCGCGAGTACAATTTTCAATACCAAATCCGGAATTTATCACCAAACGTCCTTCATTTTCGAGGATTTGCAGATTCTGTATCGAGCGCTGCTCGCGACACATATTTACTATTATATCCTCTTTGACTCCAGATGCATTAAATTGCTCTTCACTATACACGTTGACCTCACAACCGCGCTTGCGGAGCTGGTCGGCGGCAGCGTTGAATATCGCAGCATCGTTGCCTATATGATTTGGCGAGTAGGCACCCGCTCTCATTATTCCGGCTATCTTTATTTCAGCCATGACTTATATATTTATATATGTATTAACAACGTTGTTTCTCATCAAGGACGTTCGGCAGCAAATGCGGCCGCCGTAACAATATCACCGGCGTGATCCACATCGACAATCTTATCAAACTGATAGGCTTTGAGACGCAATCCCGCATCGACCAACGCGCGTTGATAGTTGCGCATGCGCGACACTCCCTCATCCATACACTTCTGAAGCACATCGAGTGCAGGCGCGGTCAATCCATAGATGCCTCCGGAGATGAATTTCACGCCATCCCACGGTTTATCGCGAAATGCAGTAATCTGCATCTGATTGTCGGTGTCGATATACAAAGGCTTCTCATCATCGATAAACGATGTCACCGCCATATACCCATCGGCGCTATCATCGGCCTCAAAAGCTTTGATATATTCGCGAAACTCTGTCTCGTGGAATATCGTGTCGACCGTAGTCAGACAGAATTTGCCCTCTTTGAACGAGCGACTCACCTCGTAGAAACTATGCATCGAACTGGGAGTGGATTTCACCACCAGATTAAACGGCACAGGGAGAGTCAGACCTTCCAAGTATTCTCTCACTTGTGTCATCTCTTCATTGACTATCACACTCAGAGAAGTTGCGTTGCATCGCATGAAAATATCGATCAATCGCTTTATCATCGGCGTTCCGTTCAGTTCCACCAATGGTTTTGGGAGCTTAACCCCCTCTTGCGCGAGGCGAGAGCCTTCTCCGGCTGCTATTATGGCGTAGTTCATTGCTATATCGTGATTATTGGTTAAGTCTTGAATTAGTCGGCAGCATCGTCTTTAGTCAAGTCGAGCACCACATTGTCGTTGCTCTTGTCGAAATATTGACGGCGGAGCGGATTGCGACGCATCTGCGCATCGCGACAGCGATTTCGATAAATGTCGATAGCATGATATATCGCACAGCGCATCGACTCAGGATCAGCCTCACCCTTGCCGGCAATGTCGTAACCGGTACCATGATCGGGCGAAGTGCGCACCATCGGAAGCCCGGCGGTAAAATTTATACCATCGGTCATGGCAATCGTCTTGAACGGAGCAAGCCCCTGGTCGTGATACATTGCCAATATACCATCAAATTTATCGTATTGCCCGCTACCAAACAATCCATCGGCAGCATAAGGGCCGAAACAAAGTATCTTATTATTGCGAGCCTCCTCAATAGCCGGAATTATCGTATCGTTCTCCTCCTTGCCGAGCAATCCGTTTTCGCCGGCATGAGGGTTGAGCGACAACACTGCAATACGCGGAGCCACAATCCCAAAATCCTTTATCAACGAGCGATTGAATATCGTTAATTTTTCGACGATCGCCTCTTTGGTTATCGATTCCGACACTTTATTTATCGGCATGTGAGTAGTGACTAATGCCACTCTCACACGGTCGTTACAAAGTATCATAAGCGACTTGTCGCCATCGCCAATCGACGCCTCAAGATACTCAGTATGTCCCGGGAAAGAGAATGTCTCGCTCTGTATATTGTGCTTATTAATTGGCGCAGTGACAAGCACATCGATGTCGCCATTGCGAAGATCGGCCACCACCGCTTCCAAAGCAGCAAAAGCAGCTTGTCCGGCAACCTGTGTCGACGTCCCCGGCTCCACCTTAGTATCTTCAGGAACTACGTTTATGATATTGTAGTCGCCATCCTTTACCTCGGACACAGACGCAGCTTGATAAAACGATGGTGTTTGCAGCCCAAGAGACTTACGATAGTAAGCGGCAATCTTTGCCGAGCCATATATTATAGGCGTACAAAGCTCAAGAATACGATTATCTTCGAGAGCCTTAAGTATCACTTCGTAGCCTATGCCATTTATATCGCCATGGGAAATACCCACACGCAGTTTTTTATTTTCTTTCATAATTAACACACATTACCGCAGCTAACACACATTGCATCAGCCACTTGTCCATCAGCGAGCAAGGTCTTTCCATACGCCTCACCGCAAATAATCGGCTAAGTTACTCATTTTTCACCACATTCGCGCAATTTACCCCTACTTTTTCACTTTTTGTATCACTTCGCCCACCGAACCGACCACACTATCGACATGCGATTTTATCGATTGAATCTTCATGCGATATGGCGTTTGTCGAATTGGTCGTTTCTTTTCGATTTCAGGCAACGGCAACACCTCCTCCACAACCGGATAGCCCAAATAACCCGATTTCAATACTACTGTCACCGTATCGCCAACGTTCGCCTTTTTATATTCTTGAGCTTTTATCGACACATCTTTTTCGCGACCATCCGACATACGCAATCGAAAATGATATTTATAATAGCTCCCTGCCGATCGTATTGTACGACGCCCCACACGTTGAGTGCGACTATGAGTACTCCTTTCCTTCTTTTCAATCACACACCTCTCTTGATACCGCCAATCCCCTTCTCCACAATACTTATTCACCAAAAGAATTGATGAGTAGACCAATGAACCCACCAGCACGACTGCCGACACAATATTAAACCATCTCACATTCAGTATCGATACTTTTGCCCACATCCGCCCCGCCATCGGAGCCAACGGCACGGCCACTGCCAAAGACACTGCAACCGGAACCCACCGGTCAATAAGCGTTTCCTCATAGACAGTATAGGCAAATATCACAAGAAGCAGACAGGTCACAATCAAAAAGCCCCCAATTAGCACACATACAGCTTCTCTAACTCTATTCTTATCCATATCTTTTTTACAATCTATATAATCTCGCTTGGCAAAGTTACAAAACACCTCTCATTCAGCAAAATGACCGCTAAATACACTTATTTATTGTTAATTATATATAAATATTTCCGCTTTTTTTCTGAAACCATACACATATAATATATAGTAATTTGGAAATAGAGTAAAAACATTCTATCTTTGCAATAGAATTGGGACGGAGGGGGCAGATGCTCCCTCCGCTTTTATTCTCAGAAGCGCGCCTTCCGACGTCACGACGATTCAGAAGGTACGCTATATTATTGCAATAACGCAACCGATTATTAAAAAAAATGATAGATAAGAAATTACTCACCGAGGTAGTCGAAGCAGCCATTGAGGGCAGCTCGCTTTTTCTGGTTGACATACAAGTCAACCCGGGCAACTCTATTGTGGTAGAAATCGATAGTGCCGAGGGGGTCGACATCGACTCTTGCGCTGCAATTACTCGCAAAATCGAGGAAGCATTCGACCGCGACATCGAGGACTACGAGCTTGAAGTTGGTTCTGCCGGCCTCACCTCTCCGTTTAAGGTAAGAGGACAATACGAGAAAAATATCGGCAACGAGGTAGAAGTGCTCACCACCGATGGACGCAAACTCAAAGGCACACTCACCGAGGTTGCCGACGAGACATTTACCATCGAAGTAATCCGCAAAGTGAAAGAACCCGGAGCCAAGCGTCCGGTAGAAATCGCCGAACCAACGATAATCAATTATATCGACACCAAATACGTTAAATATTTAATACAATTCAAATAAACTCACTATGGCTAAGAAAGAGGAAAGCATCAACATGGTGCAGACATTTTCTGAATTTAAAGAACTCAAAAATATCGACAAGACGACAATGATCAGCGTCTTGGAAGAATCATTCCGCAACGTTCTCGCCAAAATGTTTGGCTCAGACGAAAATCTCGACGTAATCATGAACCCCGACAAGGGCGACGTCCAGATTTTCCAAAACCTCGAAGTCGTACCCGATGGAGAAGTGACCAATCCCAATCTGCAAATAAGTCTTTCAGATGCTCGCGCCGACCAAGACCCGGATGTAGAGATCGGAGAAGAGCACACCAAGGAAATCTTCTTTGCCGACTTCGGTCGACGTGCCATCCTCAACCTTCGCCAGACTCTCCAATCTAAAATCCTCGATCTTCAGAAAGAAGCCATCTACGCTAAATTCAAAGAACTTGAAGGCGAACTCGTCACCGGCGAAGTTTATCAAACATGGTCAAAGGAAACGCTCCTTCTCGACGACGACAAAAACGAATTGCTTCTTCCAAAGAATGAGTCGATACCCGGCGACTTCTTCCGCAAGGGCGAAACAGTTCGCGCCGTGATCGCCAACGTCGACAACAAAAACAACAACCCGAAGATCACCGTTTCGCGCACCAACGAAAACTTCCTTCGTCGCCTTTTCGAGCTTGAAGTTCCCGAAATCCACGATGGTCTTATCGTGATTCGCGCCGTAGCACGTATCCCCGGCGAACGCGCAAAGATAGCCGTAGAAAGCTACGACGACCGCATCGACCCCGTAGGAGCATGCGTCGGAGTGAAGGGTTCACGCATCCACGGCATCGTACGCGAACTTCGCAACGAAAACATCGACGTGATCAACTACACCAACAATCCGCAACTATTTATCGAACGCGCGCTCAGCCCCGCCAAGGTATCATCGATACGCCTCAACACCGAAGAGAAGAAAGCCGAAGTATTCCTTCGTCCCGACGAAGTATCATTGGCAATCGGTAAGGGCGGTTTGAACATCAAGTTGGCATCGATGCTCACCGGCTATATCATCGACGTATATCGCGAAACCGGCGAAACCGACGACGACATCTACTTGGATGAATTCAAGGACGAAATCGACGAATGGATCATCGACGTACTCAAGAGCATCGGTTGCGTTACCGCCAAGGCCGTACTCGAAACTCCTCGCGACGTCCTCATCGACAAAGCCGACCTCGAAGAGGACACTGTAGACCACGTGCTCGAAGTACTCAAAGCCGAATTTGAAGATTAAGCCTTCGCGCTCAATCCTCTTATAGAACACCTCTCCTCCATAAAAATAAAAAAACACTTAAAACAGAATATGGCGAAAAAAATAAGTAAAGTAGCAAAAGATCTTAACGTAGGATTGCCTAAAATCATCGACTTCCTGCGCTCTAAAGACATTACCGTCGACGACAACCCTAATGCGCGCATCGACGACAATGTCTACGACCTCCTTGTGGCGCAGTTTAAGAATGATAAAGACTTGAAAAACAAGTCGGAGCAATTCGCTTCTGAACGCCAAACCATCAAAAAAGCCAACAAAGAGACTGCTAAACCGGCAGTTGAAGAAATAAAGGTAGAAGTCGAACAAACTGCCAAACCGGTTGTCGTTGGCAAAATCAACCTCGACAATATCGGACGCCCCAAAGCTGCGAATCTGCAACCGGAGAAAAAAGAAGCCCCGGTTGCCCCTAAAATCGCAGAACCGGCAAAACCTGCCGAACCGAAAGCAGCGGAACAACCGATTAAAGCAGACCCCAAACCCGAAGCTGAAAAGAAGCCGGAACCGGCAGCAGCTCCGGCGACCGGCCCCGTAATCACTCCGATAGAAACCGAAAAGAAAGAAGAAATCTTCACTACCGGCTCACGTCCGCAAGGTCCTACTTTGAACGTAATTGGCAAAATCGACCTTTCGGCAATCAATCAGTCTACTCGTCCCAAGAAAAAGACCCAAGCCGAAAAGCGCAACGAGCGTATAGCTAAGGAACGTGCAGCCAACGGAGGCAACGCGCAACAGGGCGGACAGTCGTCGGGCGACCGCAAAAAGCGTAAACGTATCGGCAAAGAAAAAGTCGATATCGAAAAGACCGCTATGCAAGACAACAAGAACAATGGCGGAAATCACTCTCAGCGCAACGAGCATCGTCGCCCCGAAAAGCAACAAAAAGAAGCTAAACCAAAACGTCCGCTCCACAATGAAGTAAACGAAGAGGACGTACAAAAGCAGATAAAAGAAACTCTCGCCCGCCTCACCAACAAACCTCAGAAGAAAGGCGCAAAGTGGCGTAAGGAAAAGCGCGAAGAGTTTAGAAATCGCGAGCGCGAAGCTGCCGAACTCGAAGAAGCAGAAAGCAAAGTGCTCAAGCTCACCGAGTTTGTAACAGCCAACGACCTCGCCATGATGATGGACGTGCCCATCAACAACGTCATCGCCACCTGTATGAACCTCGGCGTGATGGTATCTATCAACCAACGCCTTGATGCAGAAACCATCAACATCGTAGCCGATGAGTTCGGATTCAAGACCGAATATGTATCGGCCGAAGTGGTAGAAGCCATCAACCAAGAGGAAGACAGCGAAGAAGACCTCACTTCACGTCCACCGATTGTGACCGTGATGGGACACGTAGACCATGGTAAGACCTCGCTTCTCGACTACATCCGCAACGCCAACGTTATCGCAGGCGAAGCCGGAGGTATCACCCAGCACATCGGTGCTTACAATGTAAAATTGAAAGACGGACGTCGCATCACATTCCTCGACACCCCCGGTCACGAAGCCTTTACGGCGATGCGCGCACGCGGTGCCAAGGTGACCGACCTCTGTATCATCATCGTCGCAGCCGACGACAGTGTGATGCCCCAGACTGTCGAAGCCATCAACCACGCTTCGGCAGCCGGTGTACCCATCGTATTTGCAATCAACAAAATAGATAAGCCTCACGCCAACCCCGACAAGATCAAGGAAGAACTTGCTGCGATGAACTATCTCGTAGAGGATTGGGGTGGTAAATATCAATCGCAAGACATCTCCGCCAAGAAAGGTCTCGGCGTAGAAGAATTGATGGAAAAGGTGCTCCTCGAAGCCGAAATGCTCGACCTCAAGGCCAACCCCGACCGCAAAGCGACAGGTTCAATCATCGAATCATCGCTCGACAAAGGTCGCGGATATGTGGCTACGGTACTAGTTCAGAACGGGACTCTCCATGTAGGCGACACCATTCTTGCCGGTACACACTTCGGTAAGGTAAAGGCCATGTTCAACGAGCGCAACCAGCGCATCAAAGAAGCAGGTCCCGCCACTCCGGCTCTTATTCTCGGTCTTAATGGCGCGCCAACCGCAGGCGACACATTCAACGTAATGGATTCAGAGCAAGAAGCGCGCGAAATCGCCAACAAGCGCGAACAGCTCCAGCGCGAACTCGGATTGCGCACCAACAAGCGCCTCAGCCTCGAAGAGATCGCCCGTCGTCGTGCCATCGGCAACTTCCACGAGCTCAACATCATCGTCAAAGGCGACGTGGACGGCTCTATCGAAGCACTCTCCGATTCGCTCATCAAATTGTCGACCGAAGAGGTACAAGTCAACGTCATTCACAAAGCCGTCGGAGCCATCTCCGAAAGCGATGTCACCCTTGCAGCGGCTTCCGACGCCATCATCATCGGCTTCCAAGTGCGTCCCTCGCAAGCAGCTCGCCGTGCGGCCGAGCGTGATGGAGTGGAAATACGCCTCTACTCAGTCATCTACCAAGCCATCGAAGAGGTCAAAGACGCTATGGAAGGTATGCTCGCTCCCGAGCTTAAGGAAGAAGTCACCGGTACGGCCGAAGTACTTCAGACCTACAAGATTTCCAAGGTCGGCACAATCGCCGGAGCTATCGTGCGCGAAGGAAAAATCAAGCGTTCGTGCAAGGTGCGCGTGATTCGCGACGGCATCGTACGCTACACCGGAGAACTCGGTTCGCTCAAGCGTTTCAAAGACGATGTAAAAGAAGTGCTCACCGGCTACGACTGCGGATTGAACATCGCCGGCTATAACGACATCACCGAAGGCGATATCATCGAAGCATTCGAAGAAGTCGAAGTAAAGAAATCACTCTAACAAGATAAATGCCGACGGCATATATCAACATAGGCTCAAATATGGGTGATCGCACAACTCTGATAGAGAGTGCGGTCGCCCATATCGAGCATTTATGCGGAGCGTCGGCGCGCCGTGCACCCATCGTGGAGTCAGAGCCATGGGGATATGAATCTCCCAACCCCTACCTCAATCTCGGCATAGCAATCGACACCGACATCGACCCGCTCCGTCTGCTACGCTCACTCCGGCAGATAGAACGCAGCATCTCCTCGCAGCCCCACCGCAATGCCAAAGGCGAATACATCGACCGCCCGATAGACATCGACCTCATCGCCATCGATGAGCTTACATACGGGCATCCCGAACTGACGCTGCCTCATCCGCGCATGCATCTACGACGATTTATGATAGAGCCAATGGCATTTTTAGCCCCGAATTGGCGTCATCCTCGATTGAAAGCCTCTGCTGCTGAACTTTTTCTCGCTTTGAACCAACAATCATAACAAAATGTCGATAATCACATGAATATTCATGGCAAAACGTCGATTAAGTCATAAAAATTTTTAATACTGAATTTTTTCTTTAATAATTTCGTTATTCCACAAAAAAATAACTAACTTTGCACCTGATTTCTAAGGTCAACTAATAACAAGTATATTATTATTTATCACTTATAATCAAAGTCTTATAAAATGAGTAAAATCGATTTAACCAAGTACGGTATTACCGGTACTACCGAGGTGATCTACAATCCCTCTTACGAACAGCTCTACAAAGATGAAACTTGCTCTTGCCTCGAAGGCTACGAAAAGGGTCAAGCAACAGAACTCGACACCGTAAACGTGATGACCGGCATCTACACCGGACGTTCTCCCAAAGACAAATATATCGTTAAGGACGCTACCAGCGAAAATACCGTATGGTGGACTTCTGACGAATACAAGAACGACAACAAGCCCGTTACCACCGAAACTTGGAACACTCTTAAGGAAATCGCCGTTAAGGAACTTTCTAACAAGAAGCTCTATGTAGTAGATGGTTTCTGTGGTGCCAACATGGCAACTTGCCTCAAGGTGCGCTTCATCGTTGAAGTTGCTTGGCAAGCTCACTTCGTTAAGAATATGTTCATCCGTCCTACCGAAGAACAACTCAAGGACTTTGAACCCGACTTTATCGTTTACAACGCTTCTAAGGCTAAAGTTGAAAACTACAAGGAACTCGGCTTGAACTCTGAAACTGCAGTAGTATTCAACCTTACTTCTAAGGAACAAGTTATCATCAACACTTGGTATGGTGGTGAAATGAAGAAAGGTATGTTCTCTATGATGAACTACTTCAAGCCCCTCGAAGGCATCGCTTCAATGCACTGCTCAGCCAACACCGACATGGAAGA
>CAZWWS010000027.1:0-32137 GCA_964637445.1 uncultured Muribaculum sp. | reverse complement strand
GATTGCAATTTTTCGCATCCCATAAATGCGTTTTCGCCGATGCGAGTGACGGACTCTGGTAGCGCGATTGACTGAATTTCTTCGCAGAAGGAGAATGCGTTAGCTCCAATTTCGATAATCGAACCGGGGAGCGTGACGGACTTGACTTTGCGACAAAACGCAAATGAGTAAGCTCCGACTTGGGTGACCTCGTAGCGCTGCGAATGGGCAATCTCGGAGGGGATGGAGATATCGCCGAAATATTCGAGGCGGTTGACGTCGGAATTGCCGGCAGTGGCTACTTGCCGGTCGGCTATGGCTCGATAGTAGATGCCTGCAACCTTAAAGTCGGATGCTGACGAATTGAGAATCGCTACGAGGGCGAATATGGTGATCGAAAGTCGGTGCATAATCATTATGGGTGAGATTAAATATCGTCGATAAGGATGAATGCCGCCCAATAGTAGGGAGCAGCAAAAGGTGTGTAGTGTTGAGCGGATAGCTGCTCGCTACTCTGCCGGCGCATAAGTCGCTCCATGGCTGACTTGGAGAGCATAGAGCGCTGATATTCGTAGCGGAGATGGCGTTGAGCGGTCGTGAGAGCAACGTGCTTGTCGCGAGTGCGAGTGAGCACTTTGTAAAATTTCGACATGAACAGGCTCGTTGCTTCGTCGTCGATCTCCCAAAGAGTGGCAATAATGGTTTTTACGCCGGCTTTTTTGAGCCCGCGTACAAGTCCGGCAGGACCTTCATCGCTGACAGTGCCTTGGGCCGACTGACATGCCGAGATGACTACCAAATCTACGTCGCTCAAGTCAATGTCGCAAAATTCGCGAGCCGACATTACGCCATCGTCGCGACTGCCGTTGCGGTATGCCACATTCGCGCCTGTGAGAGCTATGCCCGAAGCCAAGAGCGACTTGTCCTCTGAAATAGAGTCGCGGAGGATGTCGGGAACAGCCGGAAGCGCCACTTTAAGCGCGTATCCATGTGTGGCGAGATGCAGGCGACAATAGCGATGAGCGAGCAAATCGTCCTTGAGCATCTCCTCGGTCTTGAAAAAGGCCGTATCGGAATCGGCGATAAGGCTATCGATTGCGATAGCTTCACTGCGAGTTTTGGGCAGATAGGAGAAAATGCCGTTGCGCGCACGAACATGACGCCGTAGATAGTCCATAGCGTCGTGATTGGTATCATCGATAAGGCTATCGGGCGATGCGTTGTAATCATAATCCAATCCACCGATAATCAGCATCGTCGACGGAGATGTCGCAGAAGATGAGGAGTTATCGGCCAATCGCGCAGTGGATGTGAGGCGGTGGAAGCGACGATGATTGATCGAATCGCACAGCGGATAAAGGTGTTCGATAGCAAGCATGTGGAGCAAGCCATCGGGAGCGAAGTAGACATTTTCCACCCCATCGAGATAGGGTATCAAATTGCCCCACACATAGCGAGCAAGGCTGTCGCTACGATATATTTTATTTTTGTCGGATGCTTTGCCCGGCGAACATACCGCATCGATAAGCAAGCATCGGCCAAGGTCGAAATTCATGATCGAATCTTCTCGCCATAGGGGGACGAACGCGGCAGGCTTTTTCGACTTAGACGATGGAGCCACGATAGCGCCATAGCGAGTGACATTCTTACGTGATATGGGGTCGTACTTGTCGTAACGGACAAAATCAACAGCCACATCCTTACGCGACAGATTGCGTCGCACATCGCGCCCCGACACCGAGAGTCGGCGCATCATATTCTGAGCCATGCGAGCAGAATCGGCCGGAGAAGAAGCCACGCCACCGAGCAAGGCCACTTCACGACGCAACAGAGCTACATCGTAGAGAAAATCGGGGCAGTCGCGCTCTAATGCAAAAATCTGCGAGATAAGAGGCTTTTCTTTCTTCCAGAAATCAAGGCGATTTTGCTCCGACATTGATGCGAAATTACGCTTTACATATTTCAGCTCCTCACGGTAGAACGCCTTGAACGTCTCGACAGCTTCAGACCTGCGCGACGCCATCATCAGGATTTCGGCCTTCTTGCGCAAAGCGATGATATAGTCGGGATATTTTCGTGTTGACTTCTGCTTGGTGGCAAACCATTTGACAGCCTCGTCGATATGAGCGATGGCACTATCAAAATCAGATAGTTTTGCCTCAACGATAGCCATGTTGGATAGTGAGATATAGTAGATGTCCTTGGTCGGAAATAGTGTGTTTAGAGCAAATTTCAAGTCGGACAGCGCAAGAGCGAGAGTGTCGGGAGCGGAAGATTGACTCAAGAGATAGCCACGGTTTTGGCGTGGCACGATAGCTTCGGCGTCAGACTTTGACGAGTCGATAAGACGCGAGAGAATCGCGAGAGCCTCATCTGAGTCAAACCGACGGAACAGCATGTCGGCACGACGAATGTCGCGATGGCGGAAATATTCAGGCGATTCCACCAGCGACAACACACTATCTGTTTCGGTATATCTGCCACACATCAGAAACAAATCGGCTTGTCCGAGCATCAGTGCGTCGTGGTCGGCATCGTCGGCTACATATTCCATTGCCGAGTGATAGGCAGATTGAGCCAACGAATATTCGCCGAGCATCACATAGCAACGAGCCAACTCATTGTAGGCCTTGAACTTTTGGTGGTCGTACACGCCATCTACGGCGATGACGCGCTGATATAAGTCGGCGGCACGACGATAATCTTCGGCTGCAAAAAATTCTGTAGCTTTATTCAGATAGTCACGAGCTTTCTCGACTTGGGCATTAAGATGCAAGCCGAGCGACAGAAACAGACAGGATAATATTATTCGAGAAATTCGGTACATATCAATTAGCAGCAATAGCCACACTTACAATCTCTTCAGAGAGATTTTCGACGACATAATTCACATCTGATTTAGCATCTTGAGTCCAACGAAGGAATCCGACAGCACCATCCTCGTAAGATTCGCCTTCGCGAGCAACTCCGGAAGCAACATCGACAACCGACACCTTAATCTTAGACTGAGGCTGAGCCGCAACGACCAATAGGATGCAATCGTTGATCAGGGCTTCGTCCCGGAATACGACTTTGGCATTAGGTTTAATCGCTATATGTTTCACTCGACAGGGAGTCTGAACAGCTCGCATGGCGTGGTCGGCAACATAGGGCGTCATATTCGCTTTTGCTTTGGCATAACCATAGGTAAATTCGGCTCGGCCATCGGTACTCAGCTGAGCCGTTGTGTCGATTGGGACAACGACCAAATCAGATAAGTTCAACCCCTTTTTAGAGTATCCGTTCCTCTCGCGCAGATGCACCATCGCATCTTCATAAGCAGCGAGGTCGCCGGTCTTTTCACCTTCGCGAATCTTCAAGCACCCTTGGTAGAACTTAGGCAAATGGGTATAGCCTGCAAACGCATCAAGCGATAGAGATTGTGCCGATGCAAGTATCGACACCATAAGGCCAATAATAACAGTAATTTTTCTCATAACTATCTATTATTTTTATTTGTTTCAATCATTGAGGCAGAGCATCGAGAAGTATAAACGCAGCCCAATATTCGAGGGAATCAAATCGGCTTATGCTTCTCAGATGGGCTTTTGCCGCTTCGAGCGCGGCATGCGTTGAAAGTCCCGACATCAAATTATGGTAGAATTGAGTCATCAATATCGACGTAGCTTCATCGCTTACCGGCCACAGCGACATCAGCAGGCTGCCCGCTCCGGCTTTCTTAAAACCGCGTTGCAAGCCAAACACGCCATCGCTTGTGACATCGCCTTGGGCAGTCTGACACGCGCTTAGACATATCAAATCGAGCGAGCGAAAGTCGAGCATCGAAATCTCTTGAGCCGTAAGTATGCCGTCATCGACATCGTCGGGGAGCACAACACCGGAGCAGCGATTGTTGGCACCTGAGAGGAGCAGTCCGCTACGCTGTAGCGCCTTGTCCTCGATAGAGAGCGAAGCATTGTCGGAATCAAGAGAGAGCATCGCAGACTCATCGGCTTCATCGCGTGAAAGATAGAAACCATGCGTGGCAATATGTATCAGGCTTGTACCTTTACCGCTGAGCGCCTTAAACGACGCTTCGGTACCTTTAGTTCCAATATAGGTATCGACGGGCATAGAGGAGCCGAGGGCAGTTGTAATGTTTTCGGCCTCGGCTTTTGTGCCGGGGAGATAAGGCATAACGATACGTGACGAAGCTCGCGTGGAGAGGCTATCGATAAAAGCATTATCTGAGATGCGGAAATCTCTGACTGCGGGATAATTGCGAGCATCGGCCGACAAGTCAGAGACCGACATATCGTAGAGCAATCCGCCATAGACAGCAGCCGAACGATTGGCGGCAACGGCTCGTGACAGCACCAATTCGCGCGTAGACGAGCATCGATAGAATGCAATCGTATCGGAAAGCAATCGACCGGTATCGCGCCAATCAGGGAGTGATTCGATAGGGAGGTTATAAAGTTCGCCTGCCGGAGAGAAGTAGACATTCTTCACCCCCGAAAGGTATTTTTCCATTCCGCCCCAGAGCAGAGCAGACAATTCAGCAGGGTCTCGGTCGGCCAATTGGTCATGCTCGGCGAGAGCGACTAATGGCACCATTGTGGGCGTAGGCATATCCGGCTTAACAATCAGAGCGGCATAGATTGTAGAATCGTTTTCAGCGAAAAAATTCACAAATTCAACCGCCAACTCATCATTAGCAAGGCGTTGACGCACCGCTTGCCACCTCACAAGCAATCGGTCGGCTTGGTCGCCGGCAAGTCGACATTCGCGCATAAATTGCTTTTCTGTCTCCTCAGCCAGCGCAGTCAATCGGTTTATCTCCTCAACATCGTTAGGGAGAGCCAATAGTGATTTAGCTTGCTGCCATTCATCGTAGAGTTGTCGTACACGAGGCGACTCATCGGCCAAACGCACGAGCGTCACCTCGGTGTTGAGCAACAATCCTTTCGATAGCAAAGCGGCATCGTAAGCCGTGGCATAGAGCGAATCGCTCCCGATATGGTAAGCCATACGTGGGATAGTGTTGATATACCACTCTTTGCAACTATTCCAAATATTCCGGCGAGCCGTGCCGACTTGCAACATCGAATAGCGGATATTGTCGTCGAACGCGCGAGTAGATGCGATAAGATTAGTCTCGGCCGAGGACCTATCGCCGACATAGTATTGGTAGAGTGCCAGCGAGCGCTGCGACGACAATCGTTGCGGGTCATTGTCGGAGGCAATTTTTGAGAGAATCTTTTGCGCGCGCTTCTCAAACGCCACAGCCTCGGGAAATAAGTTTTTACGAGCGTGATATGTAGCCATGTCAGACAGAGCTTGGGCGTATTGAGCATTGAGCGTAGAGCTGTTTCGCTTCATAATGTCGATTGCCTGCTGTGTCAACGAGATAGCGCGGTCGAGGTCGGCAGCTTGACAATAGGACGCAAGCATTCGCAATGCTGCGGCATAATCATTGGATGTGGATTTCTGCTGCTTTTGGTATAGAGCCAACATCGACTCCATATCGGCTATCGCTTGCTCAGTTTGACCGATATTAAAGCGAAATTGCGCTAAATTTTTCAGCCAAACAGGCGAAGGATTTTTGTCCTCGGCAATAATCTGCTCTTCGAGTGCAATAGCTCGGAGCGGCTGCCCGGTGTGGTTGTATATACAGGCTTTAGTATTGAGCAGTTCACAATAAGTATCTCGGTGATTGGAATTATCGGTCACAATCTCCAAGCACCTATCGAGCCACATTTCCGATTGGGCAATGTCGTCTGCCGAGTAATAAAAAACCGATAGATTTTTTATCGCTGCGATATAGTCATTATCGTCCTCATCGACCAACTTAGCAAAGAGCGCTTCAGCCTCAAGAGCGTAATAAATAGCAGCCGAAGAGATACCAACCTCGTTGAGATCGGTGGATAGATAAGTAAGAAAGCGCGCGTAAACCTTAGTCTGCAACACATCATCGCCCATCTGGCGGAATTGGGCATATAGCCCGACTCCCATTTGGCTGGCCGAATAGTATTGCCTGGCATCTTCGAGTCGATACATCTCCTCCATCACGCTATAGATATGACGAACATCACCACCCCCCTTGCCTATTGCCGCACCGAAAGCCGCACCATCTTTCATCGAGCGGAAAATGTTGCCGTAGCAAGCTATCGGGGCTATGACTGCAATGAGAAAAATAGATATGTACCGGCGAAAATTCATACTATTTATCTTCCTTATATAAGGTTTCCATAATATCAATCGTAAGATTGAGCGGAAAACCGAAAGGGATGGTGTATCGCTCAAAATCATACGAAATCTCTACACTTGAGATATAGCTTTCGCGTAGTTGCTCGCGAAACTTTTTAGCATAGTTCTTGTCCTTGTTGTGCTTAATGGAGCGGCACACATGTAGCGGAATCGAGATAAAGATATAGTCCTCCTCGTCTTGGTCGTCCCACTGATAGCCTACAAGCGCATAGGCCAAATCGCCAATAAGATTATTGTTGGTCCAAATATCTTCGGGATAAGCTCTGAGGGTATATGTTATCGATTTTTTATGCTCGTAGCGAGAAGTTTTTGAGGCTTCTTTTTGGAGCATCGCAATCAGAGATTTCATACGCACGACAGCCGGAGCACCATTGTCCTTGAGGTAGATACCGAGCAAAGCCGACTTATTCACATATTCGGGGATGTAGACAATACGCCCCTCGACTGCGGAGGAGTCGCCACAGAGAGAAAACGACGCCGTAGCATATCCGTCAATGCCGGCAGAGACGCTCTTTTTTTCGATCTGCATATACTTAGGTAACGTCTCTTGCGCCGACACATAAGCAATCGACAACACCATTGCAATCAATATTCCAAACGCGCGTTCCATCTACTTAATCATTTATTATTAACAAAGATAGCAATCAGCTACGTCTTTATCAAAAAAAATGTATGAGAATTTTATGTGATTAATTCAATCCGTCGAGCAGGATAAACGCAGCCCAATATTTAGGGTCGGAGTATTGAGGATTGTTGCGCACCGATTTTTTCGCTTCTTCCAACGCAGTGTGCTTAGCCATACCCGACATCCAATTTTTGTAGAACTGCGTCATCAACAGCGATGTAGCCTCATCGTCGACCTTCCAAAGCGACATCAATATACTTGAAGCACCAGCTTTCTTGAAGCCACGTTGCAAGCCGAACACGCCATCGCCGGAGACATCCCCCTGCCCTGTTTGGCATGCACTGAGTGCAATCAAATCGAGCCCGGAGAGGTCGAGCGTAGATATTTCTTGAGCCGTCAGAATGCCATCATCGAGTCCATCTGGGAGCATCGTTCCTTGATACATATTCTCCGCTCCGGCAAAATACAATCCGCTACGCATCAGCGCCTTGTCTTCCCATGTGCGATGAGTATCGTTGGCAAGCGACAACGACATCAAATCGATCATCGCTTTACTTTCCTCATCGGCAGAGTCGAAATAAAACCCGTGAGTGGCAACGTGGATAATCTTATGCTCCTTGCCGCTAAGAGCCTTGAACGATGTTTCCGTGCCTCGTTCACCGGTAAAATCAGTGATGCTCATACTATTGGACGAAGACGCTTTGATGGTAGCCATAATATCGTCGGCCTCGCGTTTTGTTCCGGGGAGGTATTCGATGGAAAGAGTAGCCTTAGCCCGCAAACCAAGAGTATCGACATAGGCATTGTATTTCACAGCACGATTACGCACTTCAGGATAGCGTTCGGCGTCGATTTGTAAAGACGAAACCGACATATCGTATTTCAATCCGCCGTATACCGCAGCGTTTTGGGTCTGGCTCACTGCTCGATGAAGAGCCAATTCGCGCGTAGATGAAAGTCGGTAAAAATTCCATGTATCAGCCATCAGCAATTCGGGATTTCGCCAATCGGGCAACGACTCTATAGGAAGATTGTATAACTCCCCTATCGGAGTGAAATATATATTTTTCACATCAGCCAAATACATTGATAATGGTGCCCAAATATATTTCGACAGATTCTCAATTATCTCATCATCGTCGCCTATAGTTCCTCCGGCTTCGAGCGATAAAATCGGAACAAATTGAGGCGCTTTCATTCCCTTCTTTAGCAACAATGCAGCATAACAAGACGAATCAGTAGAAGGCGAATAGAGCACAAACTCGATAGCCAAATCATCCTTGCTCAACGAGCGCTCCACATCCTGCCACTGCAAGCGGAGCGAAGAGGTGAAATCGCCGACTTCGTCTTTGACCATCGTGAGCAATTGTCGCTCTTGCACGTCAAGGAGCTTTCCAATACTGTCGGCAATTGCCGTTCGACGAAATAGTTCGTCTTGCTCGATAGTGTTGTCGAACGCCATCACTCGATCATAGTAAGACTTATTAGCCATCCAATCGCCAAACAACGATTTCAAACTTTCATTGTTGCTTTTTTGCACCATTTCAGCCATTTGGCGATTTGCCTCCAATAAGATACCATCGCTCAGCAACATACCATCATACGCCAATTTGGTGAACCGCTCCTGAAATCCGCTTATTTGACATACCGATGGCAAAATTCCACGATAGAAATTGATATAGGTATTCCAGAAATATGCTCGCTCCTTTTCGGTCATTGTAGTGAAGTTGTTAAGCACAATGTCACGTCCGAGTCCTTCGCAAATATTCATGTACTTATAGCAATTGTCCATATCGCCGAGATTCATGTATATGGCGGCAATAGACGAATATGCTCCGGCCGTCTGGTGAGAACGAGAGCCATAAATCTTTTGAACGAGTTGTTGAGCTTCGAGTGCATACTTCAACGCTTTGTCGTACTGCTTTGACCCCAAATAGGCCTCTCGCAGCATTGCTACAATCTCTAATTCATTAGATATTGAATTTATTGATTTACATTGATGATACAAGTCCTCGCCTAACTCTATACCCCTCTCCACATCGATAAAAGCATATACCATTGCTTTAATCAGCTTCGCGATCAATACATATCCATTTGTTTTATCAAAGGTAATTTGAGCATTAGTTTCCATAGTTTCTGCCACATCAAGAGCCTCTTTATAACGTCCTTGACCTATTAGGTCGTTAGCTTCTACCATTTGCTTTAACATATACATAGGATGTTGCTCTCCATAATACGCTTTTGCTATATCTGAGACCAACTGCATATATCGATACGATTCAGAAGCATTTCCCATCACTTGATGCAATGACGACATCGCAACAAAAATTTTCATACACGTCATGTTCGTGCGGTCACCATTAGGATTTGCCGCAATATCTAAAGCATCTTCCAGTAAATCCATTGCCTCGACAAACTTACCTTTAGCTTGATAGCATTGAGCCAACAATTGAACCGCAATGGCATGCGTAACATTCGAATAGTCACTCAAATCCATCCGTTGTGCGATTTCGACAGCTTGATTTGCGTAAGATAATGCTTTATCTATATTACCAAAAGAGAGTTCAATTTGCGACAAAAGATTATATATTCCGACAGCACTATATGTCTCAGCATAATTATTAGCCTTATATATCTTCATAACCTCCTCTGCCATTGCCTTGGCTCGTTTGTTATCCCCATTGGAATTTAACAATACAGCCATTCGCATCAAAGTATTTGCATATTTAAGATTTTGAGTTCCTAATTGCTTTGAATATATATCTACAACTAAATCAATATATTGTTGACACTTTACAGCTTCTAATCGTTCTGCATAATAATCAATCAGACTAAGCAGCATATCAGCATAAGGAAGGCTATCATCTCCATATTGGAGTTTAGCCTCTTGAGCCAATTCTTCGCCTAATTTTATGGCTTCATTCCACTTCTTATTTGCAGCATAACAATCAGCCAACGATTTCCTTACGCCCATATCATTTGCTTGAGGACGAGCTTGCTTGACATCATTGATCAATTCGTATGCCTTTTCACATAATTCTTCCGCTTTGCGAGGGTTTTCGTTCAAATACCATTGTACTTGAAACAGATAAATTTTAGCCCTCAAATACTTATGTTCATCGGTATTGTCGGGACATAGAGCAAACAATTCGTCGGCTATTTTATGAGCCTCATCGGGCTGACGCAACGAATAGTGATAGAAATTAGCCAACGACAATCTCAATTCGTAATACTCGGCTGAAAATTTCATATTCAGAGCCTGCATTATCCTCGTAGCCTCTTGATGGTCGGCAATGACACGCGATGCGACATCCGGCTTACCCGACTTGCTTAATATCACTCCACGTAGTTTGACCGATAGAGCATAATCGATATTATTAATATTTCCGGATTGCTTAAATGTCGCGATAGCATCTTCTATGTATTTTTCAGCTTGACTATATTCATTTTTATATTCATAGTACCCGGCTATTCTACTTAACGATACAGCCAAACCATAAGCACCTTGCTGCCCCATCTTAGCGTTTAGTTTTCGGGCTCGCTCAGCAAAACCGATCGCTTCGTCATACTGACCTAACCGGGCTGAAAAATTCGCTAATCCAATAAGATTGTCGACATAATATATCTCATCATATTTCAACACATCGACAAAAATGCGATGCGATTCCTCCATACTCTTTTTAGCAGACGCAAAATCCCCACAAGCAGCTTGACAATTTGCCAATCGAGCTAAAGCATAAGCATACATATCAGATTGCGAACCGCCTGTTTTCTCTGCTAAAGGTAGCATCCGATTAGCAATGTCGTATGAGTCAGCGCCATATCCCATTGAGAGAGAATAGTCGATATGATTAAATACCAACATCGAATTTTCAATCAGTTCATCTTCAGAGAAATTATCAATTCGCTCTTTGATAATATTATCAACGTCGGCTGCTTCGTCCATTTTACCTAACGAGTAACAAGCTTGCAACTTCACATTCAATGCCGTTAAATAATACATTTTATATGGATCATTGAATGTCAATAGGGTCAATGCGTTAGTGGATTCGTCATATGCATCTTCAATGGAACCAAGACCGAACAAGCAATATGACTTTGCCGAATGAATCACTGCGATAGCCCCATGAGTTTCCGAATTTAATGATTGAAATATTAATAGTGCTTTATCTAATTCAATTAAAGCAGTCGAAAAATCGCCTTTACTTATATACCATTCCGCAATAACAGAATGTGAAAAACCTACATAATAGTGATTATGTCCAAAGAGGGCTATCTCTTTATCGAGCGCCATTTTGCTATACATAATAGCCATATCAAACCCACCTTCGGCAGCTGCAGCTTGAGCTTTGTCGCTATAATAGTCGACATCGGCAGTGAGTCGGCGATCGACCGGCAGCTGATCGTAGTAATGATGTTGGTATTCAGCAGCGCGCGTCTTGTCGCCTAACTTATAATAACAACTTGCAAGCCACATCTCGGCATAATGAGCACGACTTTCAGTGGAATCCATTTCCACTTTGTCGAGAGCATCACATTTCTCAAAACATTCAATAGCACGACGATATTCGGAGCTATTGTAAGCCTCAACACCTTTGGCAAAATATTCATCAGATTTCGCACTTTGACCAAATGTCAACAGCGAAGAGAGCATCGTTAGAATAAATATAAAACACTGACGCATATTGGATTAGATTTTACGGCAATATGAAAAGGAGGAGATATTTCGAGATAATGTCTTGGAAGAGATTATTTTTCGCAAGAAGAAATGAAGTGGTGTGGCGAAGTGCACTCGTGGAGAGCATGGTCGACAATGAGATGGCGATTGGCCATCGTGGCGATGGTCGACATCTCGTGGGAAACGAGTAATATTGTAGTGTGCTTAGCCAAGTCGGAAACAATGTCGTAGATGTGATGTTCAAATCGTTTATCGACATAGCTCAACGGCTCATCGAGCACAAGCACACGCGGACGAGATATGATGGCTCGCCCGAGGAGCGCTCGCTGCAATTGACCGCCCGACAGATTGCCAATCGGCATACGCGCTTGCTCGGCAAGTCCCATCAAACAGATTGTATCGGCAACTTGAGAGCTACGTTGTTCGGCCGTCAATCCTTTCTGAGAGAGTAACCCCGAAGCCACCACTTCCTCTACAGATATAGGGAATCGGCTATCAATCATATTTTTCTGAGGGAGATAGCCAATCGACAACTCTTTGACCTCGCTTCCGTGTGCCCGATAGACTACACGTCCGCACGAAGGGCGCAACAGACCTAAAATGACTCGGAGCATCGTTGTTTTTCCTCCCCCATTCGGGCCTGTGATAGCAATAAAATCGCCCTCATCGACTGTGAAGCACACGTCGCGGAGCACGGTATGAGTGTCGTACGTAACCCACACACCATCCAACTCAATCATCTTACTTTGAGGCAATCGCACTTGCGATGCTAAGCATTTCTTCATTCCAATAATAGTTAAGCGGATTAATTGAAACCATTTCAGCCCCAATCTGCTCATTGATCACTTGAGCTTGTCGAGTGTCGAACTCCTTCTGAAAGAAAAACACTTGCACACTATCTTCGCGAGCATGCTCAATCTGATGTTGCAAAGATTGCACCGACGACTCCTTTCCTTCAACACCGATGGAAATCTGATGCAAACCATAATCGCGAGCGAAGTAGCTCAAAGATGGATGCCACACCAAAAAAGCAGCATCGCGTTTCGAGGCAAGCAACTGTGTAATCCGGCTATCGAGCGAATCGAGTTCAGTCATGAACGCATCATAGCGTTTGGCATAATATGACTGATTTGAAGGATCCATATCGGCAATAGCTTTATACATATTTGTCGCAATAGTTTTTGCATTTTTCACCGAGCTCCAAGTGTGGGGATCGACCTCATAGGAGTGTCCATCGTGAGAATGGCCATGAGTGCCGACAATCAACGCGATACCCTCAGAATTGTTGTAAATTTTCAAGTCAGGATTGTTGGCATGAACTTTATCGATAATCGCAGCCTCAAATCCGATATTACCGATACAAAAATAAGCTTCTGATTTTTCGAGATTGACCAAATGAGTGATTGCCGGCTCATAGGTTTCGGGATTTCCGCCCGATGCCAACAAGCACTTCACTTCCATCTTCTCCCCTACAATTTTCTCAAGGAAAAACTTTTGAGGTTGTATACTGACAGTCACAATCGGACGTTCTTTCACTTTCGAGCCGCAGCCCACTGCAATCATCGCCATCAATGCCACAACGGCTATTGTCGCTATATATTTCATTATCTTCATAGTCGTCAGAGTATTTGGATATTGCAAAATTACATAGAAAATCTGAATTTTATGCGTAATTTTGCTTCTGATAAACAAATAATGCACCACAAATGCCAACAATTGAGATAACATCGCTTTCCCACCCCGGAGTGGAAATATTCAGTACGCTCACCGAAGCACAGCTACGCAATCGTTTAGAACCGGACAAAGGCATCTTCATAGCCGAAAGTCCCAAGGTGATAAACGTAGCCCTCGACGCCGGCTATGAACCGATAGCCTTGATGTGCGAGCATAAGCATATCGTAGGGGATGCGGCTTCGATAATAGCTCGATGTGGTGATATATCGGTATATACCGGAGCGAGGGAAACACTTTCACAGCTCACCGGCTACACCCTCACACGCGGAGTGCTGTGTGCAATGCGACGAAGAGTCAGACCATCGGTCGCTGAAGTGTGTAAGGATGCTCGTAGAGTAGTCGTAATCGACAGCGTGGTCGACACCACCAACATCGGAGCAATATTTCGCTCGGCTGCAGCCCTTGGGATCGATGCCGTATTACTTACACCATCATCGTGCGACCCACTGAATCGCAGGGCTGTGAGAGTGTCGATGGGCTCAGTGTTTCTCATTCCGTGGACATGGCTCGATGCGCCTATAAGCAGTCTGCGCGACTACGGTTTCAAGACTGTAGCAATGGCGCTGACCGACAAATCGGTATCAATCGATGACACTATGCTAATGGCTGAGCCACAGCTTGCCATAATAATGGGAACGGAAGGAGAGGGATTGGCAAATACAGTCATCTCAGAAGCAGACTACACCGTACGCATTCCGATGGCGCACGGTGTAGACTCACTTAATGTTGCAGCGGCATCGGCAGTGGCATTTTGGCAACTGCGCGCCCGCGATTGCTGATATTAGAAGCTGTTAAAATTTCTACAAATTATTGATTTCGCGGTCGAGCCATTCGAGACGCTTAGTGTAGAATGACTTCAAGTAGTGAACTTCAGCTTCATAAGAGCCTAACGATGGGAACTTCACCCAATCGACCGACTCATTGATGTCCCAAACTTGGAAATTGCGCTTTTGAGCAGCGTCAAGAATCAACGCTTGAGTGTCGATAAACTCGGGGATGGTTTCAAACTGAGGTTTCAACTCATTCCAACGCGCTTGCACTTTATCGACGAATGCCGGGTCTTGGAACAGACGCCAATACCAACCGCCGCCATAGGTGCAATTAGAGGCATAGTCTTTCACATAGAATCCTTCGGGGCCATTCCCCACTTGGCTATCGAAATAACCACAGTTGCCCATTGTAAGGTCGAAATCCCAAAGGTGATACATTTCCATTTTCTTACCTCGCTCTTTAGTGATAAACGAACTTTTACGGACATTACCATCGACATTCTTTGTCAACTCTTGAACGATATAGAAATCTATAAACGACTTCACGTCGATATATGCAGCATACCCCTTCTTGGGGTCGTCAAAATCGTCACTTTGCAGAGCCGTTTCAAAGTCGGCAAACAAATCTTTGATATACCGGATCTGAGCATCCGTAGGCTCTTCGGGATCGCTAAACATCATTGGGACACCCATTGAAGTCCACCAGCACACATCGGCATCTTGAGCTTCCTCTATTTCGAGATAATAGCCTCCGGTCAAAGCATCGCCAGAGTTGTCACCTTCGCCAACCACATCAATATTAACACGCGAAGATGAGATTTTCTTATGTTCGCAGATCGTGTAGACACCTTGGTATTCATCATTCAAATAGACCTCAACACTGCGGATGCGAGGAGTCCACGAAAAGCCACACATCTCGGAAAGTTTCATCGCCACAATATTGCGAAGGAGAGTGCGGTCGGAATAGTTGGCAAGCAGAGCCCACTCCTTGTCGGCAGGCATACCCAATATTTCAGCCTTAGAATCCAGCTTAACTTTCCACGGCTTTTTAGGCCACGACCAAGTAGAATTGCCACGTCCGCGAATGCCCATATCGGCAGTAAACTCAGTGACATCGCTATACATTTTCTCAGGATCGAGCACCGTTATAGTACCATCGACATAGTTTTTCTTGTCGACAATCGGAGCTTTAGCCGTAAGGCGTATCACCGGAATGTTCTGCATACGAGCCAATTCTTCTTCATCTTGATATTCTTCTTCCAATGCTACGCTCCAAAACTTAAGCATCTTGTTATTGCTAAGATATACAAACAGCGTCTTTGAGTCGTAGTACACATATACAGGGAAGGCATCTTCGTTGGCAAGAGACGAATCGACTTTTATACCATAAATTGTACCACCGACACTCCACCACCCGTTTGACGTAGAAACTACAGCCGGAGCCGAAGATGTGCAATCATAAATCTTAAACGCCGACTCAGCAATGGTCAAGCTATAACCATCGGCAAAGTTCAACACACAACTTCCTGCCAAGTGTTCAGCCGAAGAAAACACTCGACCGTCATTGTAGGCCTGTACTAATTCTCGGATTCCGTCGGGCTGAGTTTTTTCTTTTGGTGGGGTTGCAGAATCATCATCGCTACACCCCGTCAGGATTGCCAATGAGGCAATCAATACAAAGAAACCGATTAAAGAAAATCGTTCTTTGATAAATTCACATTTGACTTTTACGTTATTCATTGTATACACTTTTATAAAAAATTTAATTTTCACGAATACAAAAGTAGTGGAAATTATCCACCCAAGCGGCAGATAAGTCCTACTTTTTATCTAAAATTTCGCGTCAATTCATGTTGACAGCCTCAAAACGATAGCCTAAACGACGTAGCTCTATTGCAGCACCGATGCGATACATGGCTCTACTTGCACGAGCAAAGACATGGAATGCCATTTGACTTTGTGGCTCTATCTGCTCATGACGGATATGCCCTACTGCAGCCTCACCACAACGGCGAATTGCTTCCTCAAGCAATCGTGCTTCCGACTCTTGGAGCGGAAGTCCGAGCAAATCTCTCACGATGTGCTCATCCATATCATCAAAACCTTGCTCTCCATAAAAGAATTGGTATTTAACCTCTGAAAAGGTTGACCACTCCACATCCCAACCAAAAGCAACTCCTACACCAAGATACGCAGCCCACGCCACCGACACAGTGGGATAAGCGGCAATTTGTGGCACGGCATCGGCCATATATTCGGGAGCAACGCGTTGCCAATAGCCATCAATATCGTCGGTAGCAAGCAATTGCCCGTCGAGCAACTTCCATGACGTGCATTTTTTGAGCAACTCATCGGTGAGTTTTTCCTCAAATCTATTCAAATATTCAATTTCTTTTTCGTCCATATTGGTTTGTATAATTTACTACAAAAGTAGGACACACTTTCCATAACTACACATTGCATTCGGTTAAATAATGCAAAGCTCGCAAACGGGAGATTGTGAACATATCCAACATGGGGATTGTTTCCTCTATATAACCCCATTTATTTATGAAAGATAATAGATTGACGTCGGCCAATGGTCGTCCTATCGCCGACAACCAAAACATTCAGACCGCCGGACTACGAGGACCGGCTCTCATCCAAGACCCATGGTTTCTTGAAAAACTCGGACATTTCGATCGAGAAGTAATTCCGGAGCGACGTATGCATGCAAAAGGCTCGGGAGCTTATGGCACATTTACCATAACACACGACATCACCGCCTATACTCGCGCGGCAATTTTCAGTCAAATCGGGAAAAAGACCGACTGCTTTGTGAGATTTTCCACCGTAGCGGGCGAACGTGGAGCAGCCGATGCCGAAAGAGACATTCGTGGATTTGCCATCAAATTTTACACCGAAGCCGGCAATTGGGATCTTGTAGGCAACAATACCCCGGTGTTTTTCTTGCGCGATCCACTGAAATTTCCAGATCTCAACCATGCAATCAAACGCGACCCTCGCACAAATATGCGCTCTGCCAACAACAATTGGGACTTTTGGACACTCCTTCCCGAAGCTCTTCATCAGATTACCATCACGATGAGTCCGCGAGGCATCCCCCTCTCCTATCGCCACATGCACGGCTTCGGAAGTCATACTTACAGTTTCATCAATGCCGACAACCGACGCACTTGGGTAAAATTTCATCTACGCACACTGCAAGGCATCAAGTGTCTCACCGACCAAGAAGCCGAAGCCATTATAGCAAAAGACCGCGAGTCGCACCAACGCGATCTATACAATAGTATCGAACAGGGTGACTACCCACGATGGCTGTTTCAGGTGCAACTGATGACAGAGGAGGAGGCCAATAATTATCGTATCAACCCTTTCGATCTGACAAAAGTGTGGCCACATGGAGATTTTCCGCTACATGACGTGGGCATACTTGAGCTAAACCGCAACCCGGAAAATTATTTTGCCGAAGTAGAGCAATCGGCATTTAATCCGATGAATATTGTAGATGGCATCGGATTTTCGCCCGACAAAATGCTACAAGGGCGCTTATTCTCATACGGAGATGCACAACGCTACCGTCTCGGTGTCAATGCCGACCAAATACCTGTCAATCGTCCACGCTGTCCGATACATTCCTATCATCGCGATGGAAGTATGCGCGTAGATGGTAATTATGGTTCGACACTTGGCTATGAGCCAAACAGCTATGGAGAATGGAAAGACTCACCTCATCTCAAAGAGCCACCTCTTCCTCTCAATGGAGATGCGTACAACTACGATGAGCGGGAATATGACACCGACTATTATAGTCAACCGGGCGCACTATTTCGCTTAATGCCTCTGGAAGAGCAACAGCTGCTATTTGAAAACACAGCCCGCGCTATGGGTGATGCTGAACTATTCATAAAACAACGCCATGTACGCAACTGCTATCGTGCGGATCCGGCCTATGGCATCGGAGTAGCTCTTGCGCTTGGCCTCCCTCTTCCTGAATTGTAGTTTCTGGTGTCGTTCTCCACAAGCCCTACCGCTTTGCGATATTCAATCCAACAGAGGAAACAGTTTATCCGAGCTTCGATGAGCGTTTGATTAGCCTGTTGCCAAAGTGTTTGCGCTTCAAGCAGATCGCTTAATGGCTCAACCCCTACCTCATATTGCCGATTGCTCACTCTCAGATTTTCGGTAGCGGAAGCAACTCCTCGTTCGGCAAGTGAATGCTCTAAAACAGACTCTTCAAGATTATTAGCTGCTTGTGTAACCTCTAATGTCAATAGTTCGAGCGTCGCCTCTTCCTCCGATTTAGTCTGCTGATATTGCATCTTCGCCGACTGATAGCGCGAATGAGACCCTATATTGATAATAGGAATCGAAATCTGTACTCCGGCTACAAAACTCCAATCATCGAATAGCTTGTTTCCACCAAGTTTTACACCATTCAAATAGCCATATTGTCCGACCAAACCTATTTGAGGCAGAAGTTCAGCTCGTGCCAAGTTGATTTTTTGATGCATCAATTCGCTTTTGTGAGCAAGCATCTTCACTTCGGGACGAGCTGAAATATCGGTTGTCATGACAAGCGAACAATCTATTGAAGGAAGCTCTCCATTAATCTTTATAGAATCTGTCAATGGACGGCCGATATAGTGACAAAGATTCATTGTAGCAAGACGAATAGCATTCTCGGCGCGCCGCAGATTGAGCAGGCTTTCATCAAGTTTAACCTCGACTTTCAACACATCGTTGCGCGATTTCATGCCACGCTCATAGGCTTTTTCAATAGAATGCATCAACTCATTGAGCAATGTATTATATGACTTCGCAACTTGTTGAAGTTCCATTGCTTGTATCACATTAGCATAAGCCCGAGCCGTACCAACGACGACCTCAGTCTCAGTAAGACGACGATTCTGCCGGGCAATGTCTTCGCCAATACGCCCCATTTTATATACTGCAATCACTTTTCCTCCCATAAATATAGGTTGCTGAAATTTGAATCCTATATTATAAAGTCCGCCAATCTCATAATTCAGATTAACACCCGGGAAATAAGCTCCTGCAGCTGTCGGAATTCCATCTGCGCCTATCGCGGGCAACAATCCGCCCTCAACGCCAAAAGCCCCGGAGGCATTAGAGTATGCGCCTAAGCCCTCGGTCGATAGTGTCGGGAAGAAGTTGGCAAATGCTGCTCTACGCTCATATTTAGCCGATTGCTCGTTGTAGTCGGCAGCCGAAATGTGCTTATTGTACTCTTTGGCAAGGGCTATGCAGTCCTCCAACGAAAGTAAAGATTGAGCATGAGCAATAGCAGGTATAAATAGCGCTATTAATATATAACGAAGTTTCATATCATATTTTGATTTTGAAAAATATAGCATATAGTATAGGAAGATATATCAGTGTTGCTATGGCAGAGAACAGCAGTCCTCCCATAATCGTCACTGCCATCGAACCAAACAAGTCGTCAGACAGCAAAGGAATCATACCGAGAATTGTAGTCAGCGAAGCCATCATCACCGCGCGCAGACGCACACACGAGCTCTCCACGAGAGCCGATGCAATAGGCGTTCCATCGGCAATCTGCTGATTGATTTCATCCATCAGCACAATACAATTTTTGATGAGCATACCGACAAGTCCTAACGCTCCGACAATTGCGCAAAAGTTAAAAACTTTACCACTCATCAGCATACCGACGACTATACCGACAGCCATCAATGGCACACAACACAAGATAAGAGTCGGCTTACGATAATCCTTAAACAGGAGAATTAATACTGCTATGATTAATATCAAGCCTAATGGTATTTGTTTGAACAAATAATGCATCGTCTGATCGCTTGCTTCTTTCTCTCCACCCCAACTGAGGGAGTAACCATCAGGGAGATCAATCGATGCTATTTTCTGAGCTATAATTTGCCGAGCAGCCTCTGTCTCAACACCATCTACCGGAGAGCATATTACACTTTGCGCTCTTTGTCCGTTATAACGAACTACGACAGGATACTCCCATTCAATATCAACACCACGCCCCAAAGCGGCAAGTGGGGTGGAATGTAACAACGAATGAATAATATCATCTCGGTTGATTGTTCCGCTTTTTACTTTTAAGAGCAAATCTTCGTTGAGCAACCCATTTATATTTGGAATAATCGAGTAAATCGGTACATTTTCCAAATTGTCGACCGCCTCGCCATCATTTTCTGCCATCTTCAGATAGATTGTATTTTCATCCTTGCCCTTGTAGAATCGGCCGATAGGAATGCCATCTGTAGCCGTGAGAAGTGACATAGAAATATCTTCCCTTTTGATACCGGATTGCCCGGCTAATATAGGATTATAATCTACCTTCAAAAGGGGACTTTTAGCATCCCAATCCGATGTAACAAGACAGACCTCAGGACTTTCATTCATGATGCCTTTTACTTGAGTGGCTAACGAGTTCAATACCGCCGGATCCGGACCAATGATACGCAACTCAATAGGATATTTTTTGTACATAATGTTATACTTCTTGAGTTTGACGTATGCATCGGGATAATTTTCGGTAAGATAATCTTGAATCTCCGTGATATTCTCTTTAAGGCTATTTGCAGAAGTAAACGATATGATAAGTTCGCCATAAGAGAGTGACGTAGTAGCGATACTTCTCACTAAATTATAACGTGCGGGAGTTCCGCCTATCGATGTTGTAATATCAGTAATCTCCGGACGCGATTTAAGATACGACTCTATCTCACTTAAATCTTTCTCTACTTTGGTATAGTTTGTTCCTTCAGGCAATTTATACTCCATATATAGCTGGTCGTAGGTCATATCAGGAAAAAAACCTTGCTTCACATACATGAATCCCCAACCGCTAATAGCGACCAATGCAATTCCACACAACACCATCAGCCACCGATGGCGTAGCCCGAATTGCAATGTGGTACGTAGTATTTTGTATATACGACCATCATATAATGCCGTACCATCACTATCGTTGGCCGTGAGTTTCAGCCATCGATCAGCCATCAGCGGGACATGAGTCAGTGCCAATATCCAACTAAGCATCAAACTTACAGCCAAAACGATAAAAAGATCGCGCACATAAACTCCTGCCGTATCGGGTGACAGAAATATAGGAAAAAAAGCGAGTATTGCTATCATAGTTGCACCTAAAAGAGGCATTGCCGTCTTACAGCCTATTGAGGTCATCGCATCTCGTCGTGCCTTACCTCGTTTAAGGTCAATCAAAATACCATCAATAATAACGATGGCATTATCGACCAGCATCCCCATAGCCAAGATGAAAGATGCCAACGATACACGCTGCATCGAGCCATCGAGATAACCAAGCAAAAGGAATGTCCCGACAACAATTGTCAGTAGGCTAAAGCCAATAATCAAACCGCTTCTCAGCCCCATCGTCAGCATCAAAACTACAATCACAATTATGATTGATTCCAACAAATTGATGAAGAACGTAGACAGAGCATCCATCACTCGCTCCGGCTGATAAAATATTTTATTGTAGGCGACACCGGCAGGCAGTTGCTCAGCAGAAAGTTCCGCCAATTTCGTTTCTACGTCGTGTCCCACTTTGACAATATCAGTCCCCGATGCGGCAGCTACAGCTATACCCAAAGCCGGCTCGCCATTATATTTCATTTGTGCTCGCACGGGCTCAGCGTAACCACTCTCCACACGAGCGATATCACACAATCGCAATTGGTCGTCCTCATGCCCCTGAATAATCATCTGCTCTATTTGCTGTTGAGTGCGATACTTATCGGCAACCGTCACTCTCACTCGGTTATCTCCGTTGTTATAATAGCCGGCATAATAGACGTTATTATGACCTTGTAATGTGGTCAACACCTCTGCCGGAGATATTCCCAATGAAGCCATTTTCTCGGGCTGTAACAATATATCGATGGTCTGCTCTCGTTCTCCATATATCAACACTCGACCTACTCCATCAAGATTGGTCAATTCGCGTTGGATAAGTTGGGCGTAATCTGATAGTTCTTGGGGGGTATAACCATCACCCGTTAGAGCATAAAACATTCCATATACAAGATTAAAATCATCTTGCACTATGACGGAAGTGTCGTCGGGCAAATCAGATGTGGCATCGTTTACCTTTCGGCGAAGCATATCCCAACATTGCTCCAACTCATCATCTTTTGTCGTAGGCTGTAATTCAACTTGCAATATAGCGACATCACAACGCGACCAACTCTGCACATATTTCACATCTCCAATGGTACGAATAGCACTCTCCAAAGGATCACACACCTCCAATTCCATCTCTGAAGCAGACGCTCCCGGGCGTGTGGCTACAACCATCGCAATCTTAACTTTGATTTCGGGATCTTCCAACTTACTCATCTCATAGGCTTGATAAATTCCACCTAATAAAAGGACGGATATCACAAACCATACCAAACGCTTATTATCGAAAGCCCACTTGCCCAAGTCCATCATAGCAATCCTCCCGCATTAGATTTACTCGCTTTCGGCAGAGGTTTCACATTCTGATTGTCTTGAAGAGCATCAACTCCGGCTGTAACTATTACATCTCCGAGGCTCAGTCCGGCAGCAATCGAAGCCGTGCCGTTTGCATGCAGTTGGGCTATCTCTATCTGACGCCTTGCGACTTTGCCATCTTGAACTATCCAAACATAGTCGGTGTCATTCTCGTGAAAAATAGCATTTGCCGGAATTGCGATTGCATCTTGGGCAGTAGTGCGTAATGCAACATCAACCATTGCCAACATCCCAACCGATGGTTTCTCTTTTATCGATGAGGGTAACGCAAGTCTTACTGTATGTAATTGGTTATAATTAACATCCGATGATATACTTATAAGTTGTAATGGAATGGAGGTATCTAAAAAATCGAACTTTGCTACGAATGAAGCAATATCATTTCGACGATTGTAAGTCGATGAGGGTATAAAAATTTCGATTTCCGGCATAGACGATGAGTGGAGTGTAATTACCGGCATCCCCGCCCCTACGACCATCGGCGGGTCAAATAAACGTCGCTTGACATAACCATCAAATGGTGCATACAACTTTGTGTCGGCAAGTTGATTTTTAGCATTTTCATATTTCGCTGTAATTTGCTGTAACCCATAACGAGCTTTATCGTAATCAGATTCGGTAGTTACACTATCGGCATACAAGGAGATGACCCTTTCAGCATCAGACTTGATACTACGCCACTCTGCCTCTACCGCCTGCAACTGCAACTCATAATCACGAGGATCGATTTGAGCCAACAGCTCCCCTTGACGAACATATTGCCCCTCTTGAGCGAACACTTGCACTAAAGTTCCACTTACTTTGAAAGCCATATTTACTTCCTCTGCCGCTTTTACTCGCGCCGGAAATTGCAAATTGCCTGACATTGTGGTTGCTCTAACTGTATCACACTTAACCTTAACATCAGTTTGAGTGTGTTGTGATTGGTTTCCACAACCTACTATTGTTGCCGACAACCAAAGCATCATAAAATAAAAGAAATATTGCTTCATAATTTAATTGCCATTTGACTTACAAATGTAATGTAATTCGGAATGAGGCTGTTTACCAATATAATTGGAAAATTGTGCAATATGTTCGATTTCACAATTAAAGCAATGGAAAATTAAGAGTTTTTAAGTACTTTTGTTCGTTAGAACTTAAAATGGATAAGGAATTACACAACATAAATGTTTTTGACATCACCAAGGAGTTTGTCACAAACACTCCTCTTGTGATTCAGACTGACAAGAATGGATTTTTTCTTTGTCGGAATGGATGCATCACATTGTCATTGGATGACAATACGTTTGACGTAAAAGCCGGCGACTTATACATATATCCCCCTTTCTCACAGACATACATCAAGTCGGTCAGTGAAGATATGCAAGGAGTGATCGGCGTTGCTGATTTTGAGTTTGTCATGTCGTCGATAGGATTGGTGTCGGCATCAAAGCAGCATCTTTACATTCGCACACGCCCTTGTGTGACCTTGCTCGATGAGCAGCGCAATAGAATAGAGGAACTTATTTCTCTTATAAAAAAACGTCTTGCCAATCCATCGCAATTATTTCATTCACAAATATTATCGACTTTGACACAGACGATATGTTTTGAGATATTAGACGCATATTTTTCAGGATATAGCATTCAGCCATCTGTCCAAATGAGGCAGGACACTATCTTCCAACACTTTTGCAAGATGTATTTACCCACTTCAAGCAACATCGCGATGTAAAGTTCTATGCAGCACTGCAAAGTCTGACTCCACGATATTTTGCAACAGTAATCCGTGAAACAACCGGTAAAACTCCATCGGAACTGATAAACATCCCAACCATTTCCGAGATAAAGCGTTTGATGGCCAATCCCAATTTAAGCATCAAAGAGATTGCCGAACAATTGAATTTTTCAAATCAATCGCTCTTTGGACGATACTTCAAAAATCTCGAAGGCGTCTCGCCACAAAAATATCGCGAGCAAAAGAAATTGCAAAAGTAATTTTCAACATTGCCCTATCGGCAATCAGAGTCAACGTTTCGACAATTTCAGTTGAATATTCCATGGTTTTATTTTAACTTTGTAATGCTCAAAAAAACAGGCTTGAACATGACACATGAAGAATATCACGATATAGTGGCGCTAATAAAGCGTGAAGTTGTTTTGTCGATTGGTTGCACCGAACCAATGGCCGTATCTCTATGTGTGGCTCGCGCCACCGAACTGCTTGGCACAGAGCCGGAGAAAATCGAGGTGTCGCTCAGTGCCAACGTATTCAAAAATGCAATGGGGGTCGGTATTCCCAACACCGGGATGACCGGTCTGCCTATCGCCATCGCTTTGGGCGCGCTGAAAGGGAGGTCGGAATATGGCTTGGAGGTGCTTCGCGATGTTGATAGCAATAGCGTCGCACAAGCCAAAACATACATTGAAAACACTCCTCCTCTTATAGCCATTGCTAAAGACCGCACAGAGATGCTTTATATCAATGTAAAAGTCCGTGCAGGCAACGATACGGCTGAAGCCTCTATCGCCGGCTCGCACACCAACTTCGTCAGTCTGAAGCATAATGAAACTGAAATACAACACTCAGGATTGGCCTCGATGTCCGGAGCCGAAACTCACGACCCGGAGCTTAACCTACGCAAAATTTATGACTTTGCAACGACGGTCTACATCAAAGACATCGATTTTCTTTGGGATGCTGCCGAGAAAAATGTGGCAGCCGCCGAGCTATCGTTCAAGGGCAACTATGGCCATGGCTTGGGACGAATGCTACATGATGGCGCCCACAAATCGATATATGGCGATACGCTATTCACCAAAATACTCTCTTACACCAGTGGGGCGTGTGATGCGCGCATGAGTGGAGCGATGGTGCCTGTGATGAGCAACACCGGCAGTGGCAATCAAGGCATATCTGCCACCGTACCGGTAGCAATCTATGCTCGCGAAAAAGGGATCGACCGCGAGCGTCAACTCCGCGCATTAGCATTAAGTCACCTTACGGTAATATATATAAAGAGTACATTAGGTCGCTTGTCGGCTCTATGCGGATGCGTCGTAGCTGCCACCGGTTCAAGTTGTGGTATCACATATTTGCTTGGAGGCGACTATGTGGAGGTGTCGTATGCGGTAAAAAACATGATAGCCAATATCACCGGCATGATATGCGATGGTGCGAAACCAAGTTGCTCTCTGAAAGTGACAAGCGGAGTGTCAACGGCTATCTTGTCGGCAACAATGGCCATGCAACATCGCCACACTACATCACTCGAAGGCATTATCGACGATGATGTAGACAAAACCATCCTCAACCTCACGGCGATAGGTCGCGATGGTATGCAACAGACCGACCGCCTCATTCTCGACATCATGACAAGCAAATAGAGAGGTTCTATCACACTACTCATTTTTTAGAAAACCATTCCCTATAATAGCACCAAGGTAGAATAATATTCCATTTGGGCACAAACTTCGTTCCCAAAATAGAATAATTTCCTAAACCAATTTGAGCTATTGTTCATCATCGGTTTTCTGCCTAACTTTGTCTCACAAATGATAGAGAAATGAAACAACAAACGAAGGCAATACATACACGTTTTCAGCATCCTGACGCATACAATGCCCTAAGCATGCCGGTATATCACACCGCGGCCTATGAATTTGCCAACGCCGAAGAAATGTCCGATGCTTTTTGCGGTCGTTCTGACAATCCGGACTATTCAAGAGTGACAAATCCCACCGTCACATACTTTGAGAACAAAGTTAAAGAACTCACCGGAGCGGCCAATGTGATAGCCCTCAATTCGGGAATGGCAGCAATAAGCAATACCCTGCTCGCAATAGCCGCCGCCGATAGGAACATAGTATCATCGCGACACATGTTTGGCAATACATTCTCACTCATTGTCGGTACATTGTTGCGCTTTAGAGTTAAACCGAAGCTATGCGACCTAACCGACATATCGGCAGTAGAGAGTATCATTGATGAAAATACTTGTTGTATCTATCTTGAGATTATCACCAATCCTCAACAAGAAGTGGCCGACCTACGAGCACTTTCACAACTGGCTCGCAGCAAAGGGATTCCGTTGATTGCCGACACCACGATGATACCCTTTACTGAATTTAGTGCTCGCGATTTAGGCGTGGACATAGAGATTGTGTCGAGCACCAAGTATCTATCGGGAGGAGCTACTTCGATAGGAGGATTGGTCATAGATTATGGCACATATCCATCGTTTGGCAAACGAATGAAATCGGAGATACTTCTCAACTTAGGAGCCTACATGACTCCTCATGTCGCTTATATGCACACTCTCGGCATTGAAACTCTAAATGCCCGCTATCGCATACAGTCGGCCAATGCTCTTGAACTGGCAAAGCGGTTGCGTTATATCCCTGAGATAAGCTATGTCAACTATCTCGGTCTGGAAGATAATCCTTTTCATGATTTAGCCACCCGACAATTTGGAGCGACAGCCGGAGCTATGATAACCATCGAACTCGCCGACCGCAATGCGTGTTTCGACTTCATAAACCGCTTGCAGCTCATACGCCGAGCCACAAATCTTTTCGACAACAAAACGTTGGCCATACATCCGGCAAGCACAATCTTCGGCACATTTACCGAGCGACAACGACAGAGCATGGATGTGCTGGATACTACAATACGCCTATCAATAGGACTGGAGGATGTCGACGACATTTACGCCGATATAGTGCAAGCATTGTCTAATCAATAAAACCAAACACCAATGTCACAATACAATTTCGACCAAGTAATCGAGCGTCACGGCTCAGGAGCTATCAAATACGATGCGCTACAAGAGCGATATGGCAAGTCGAACCTTATCCCGCTATGGGTTGCCGATATGGACTTCGTAACCCCGCCTTTTATTGTCGAAGCGCTACGCAAGCGAATGGAGCATCCTATTTTTGGATACACCGAGATACCAAACGACTATCTGCCCACCATCGCACAATGGGTGGAGAGCCATCATGGTTGGAAAGTTGACATTGATTGGATTACATACATTCCGGGGATTGTTAAAGGCATTGGAATGGCGATTAATGTTTTTGTCAAAGAAGGTGAGAAAGTAATAATACAGCCGCCGGTGTATCATCCGTTCCGTCTCACGACTCAAGGCAACGGCAGAGAAGTCGTCTACAATCCGTTAAAGCGCAATTGCGATGGGTCATATTCGATGGATTTCGATAATCTTGCCAAAGTAACAGATGAAAAATGCAGACTCCTAATCTTGTCTAATCCCCACAACCCGGCCGGAATTGTTTGGGATAGAGACACTCTTGTTCGACTGGCACAATTCTGTTACGAACGAAATATCATTGTCATTTCGGATGAGATACATTGCGATTTGGCGTTATGGGATAACAAGCATATACCATTTGCCACTGTATCACCACAAGCCGAAGCATGTAGCATCACATTCGGAGCGCCATCAAAGACTTTCAATATCGCAGGTATAGTAAGTTCGTATGCAATAGTGCCAAACGATAAGCTTCGAAACAAATTTTACGGATGGCTTACAGCCAACGAGCTTAATACTCCTACAATGTTTGCCACGATTGCCACTATCGAAGCATTTAAATTTGGCGAAGTTTGGCGACAAGAAATGCTTCGATATGTAGAACGCAACATTGACTTTGTAATTGATTATTGCCGAGAGTTTATTCCGGCAATACATCCTCTGCGCCCACAAGCATCGTTCCTCATTTGGCTTGATTGCCGTGATTTGAGCTTGTCTCATCAAGAACTCATCAACCTATTTGTCGACAAGGCACATTTGGCTCTTAACGATGGGGCTATATTCGGAGAAGAAGGTAGCGGATTCATGCGTCTAAACGTGGGAGCACCCAAAGAGATAATAGCAAAAGCTCTTGACAACCTTCGATTAGCGCTTGAATAACTCTTATTTATTCAAATAAGATAGCAAGTCGGCCACGACAAACGTGCTTCCTCCCACAAATATCATATCGCAATCATCAGCCTTGCCGAGAGCTGCGATATAAGCAGCCTCAACAGAGTCGAAACATATTCCGCTCAATCCATTCAGAGAAGCTTCCTTTGCAACATCTTCAGAGGCGAGCGCACGAGGTATAGATGCTTTAGTAAAGTAATAGGTCGCGTCCTTAGGCATCAGTTCAAGAATATGAGTGATGTCCTTGTCGTTGACAAATCCTATCACCATGTGCAAACGCCCTTGATTATACTCACTTAGCTGTTGCGTAATATACTGCCATCCACCCACGTTGTGGCCGGTGTCGCAAACGACCAACGGATTTTTATTGATAGTCATCCATCGTCCCATCAATCCGGTTAGAGTCGTCACGTTTGCCATTCCGGCAACGACAGCATCGGTCGTTATATGCAATCCCAACTGCTGTAATTGCATCAATGATGTGAATATTGTAGCGGCATTGCGTGGTTGACATTCGCCCGACAACTCTCCGATGACATCGCCCCATGGGGTGTTATAATATACATATCCTGACTCAGTTGATTCATAATTGCGATAAATGTTTTGCTCTTGAGCATAAAATATCGGAGCCCCTACCATCAAAGCCTTCTGAGCAAAAACTTGCTTCACATCGCCTTCGGCTTCGCCAATTACCACAGGAATGTCCGGCTTAATGATTCCTGCTTTTTCTGTGGCAATAGAAGTAAGAGTGTCTCCTAAGAATGCTACATGATCAAATGATATATTGGTGATGACACTTAATATCGGAGTTATAATATTCGTGCTGTCAAGTCGTCCGCCAAGACCGACTTCTATCACTGCGACATCTACATTTTCAGCTGCAAAATACTCAAATGCCATGGTCATTGTCAGTTCAAAAAACGATGGATGGATATCGAGCGACATCGAGCGATAACGATCTACGAAATCAATTACTGCATCACGCGAAATCATACGACCATTGACACGAATACGTTCTCTGAAATCGACCAAATGCGGCGATGTATATAGACCAACTTTATAGCCGGCAGATTGTAATACCGCAGCTATTGAGTGAGCTGTACTACCTTTGCCGTTCGTTCCAGCCACATGTATTGTGCGATAGCAACGATGAGGATTACCAAAAGCATCATCAAGAGCCTTGGCAGTATCAAGTCCCGGCTTATAGGCCGAAGCACCGGTTCGCTGAAACATCGGCAATTGAGTATATAAAAAATCTATGGCTATGTCGTAAGCATTCATATCAGAATATTATTAATCCGGCTAATCCGGCAAGAGTAATCACTAAAATCGGATGTAATTTCACAAAATGTACCAAACAGAAAGCGGCTGCACATATCGCAATGCTACATACCACATTATAGTATTCGGTACCAAAATTTTCTTCATTCATAAGAAGTAATGCCGCCGAAGCAATAAGTCCTACTGTGATAGGTCGCAACCCGACAAATATTCCTTTGATGACACTACTATCATGGTGACGAGCTATAAAATGACTCGTATAAGCCACCAATAAGAAAGACGGAAATACGACCACAAGCGTACAAATCAAAGACCCGAATATTCCCCATATCGGAGAAGCAAAAGCCACCGGGTCAGCCATTGCCGGAGCCACATAGCCGATATATGTAGCAGAATTGATACCAATCGGTCCCGGTGTCATTTGGGATATTGCAACAATATCGGTAAACGTCTGAGGAGTCACCCATCCGGCTCCAACAATCTCACGCTCAATCAGAGCCAACATGGCGTATCCGCCACCAAATCCGAATAGGCCAATCTTCAGATAAGCCCATATCAACTTCAAATATATCATTTCGAATCCTCCTTTCTACTTTCGACCATAGCTCGACTGCGACGAGTGAGCCAAAGATACCCACCAAGCCCGCCAAGCACTATATATATAATAGGATTGGAGATTATAGGAAGTTTCGACCATATAAGCAATGCTACCACGACAGGAATAGCGATCGTTTTCCACCCGATCTTCGCCGCACGAGCGGTGTTTATAACAGGTGCAATGATAAGAGCCACCACTGCAGGACGGATGCCTTGAAATATGCGACTCAGCACATCGTTGTTTTTAATTGTATCGGGAGTAAGGAAAATTGCGATTGCAAGTATTATTATAAATGAGGGAAAAATCGTGCCGGCAGCGGCACACAAACTTCCGCGCATACGACGCAATTTATCTCCTACAGCCACAGCCATATTCACTGCCAATATGCCGGGGAGCGATTGCGCCACAGCCAGCAAATCAAGAAACTCCTCGCGCGAGACCCATCGGTGTTTGTCGACAATCTCTTTTTCGATTATTGATATCATGGCCCATCCGCCGCCAAAAGTAAACGCGCCAATCTTCAAAAATGTCAGAAATAATTGCAGATAGATATTTTTCATCTCCAACCTTTGTAATTTGGGCACAAAATTAGTGAAATTCGACGAGAATATGACATCTTGTCACATGTTAATGAAGCATAGTTATCATTAAAAAGGCGAAAAAGAATTATAAAGCAGATTTTTTGATGTAAATTTGTAGCCTATCCACTAATTATAACAGCATGAAACGATACATCGATACAATAAGCATTGTGGCAATCGCTGCAATAATGACCGGTTGCTCAATATTTCAGAATAATACAACTACAGTCTCTGGAAGTGATGCAACGCTAACCGAACGTACTCCGGTCGAAACGACTGAGAAAAGCACCGAATCGGTCAAGAGTTCTGATTCGGCTAAAAAGCAGACGCAAACGCCTCAACGCCATCACACCACTCCCAAACCCACATTGTCACTCTCTGAGCAAATACTCGATGGAGAATGGACCATCTCGGAAGTAAATGGTCGCAAGGTCACAGGCGAAGAGCGTCCATACATCACATTCAGCACCTCTGAAGGCCGCATATATGGTTCAAATGGATGCAATATTATCAATGGCAGCTATGCCGTTGGCGATGGCTCTATGGTAACTTTCGGCGATTTGATTACGACTCAGCGAGCTTGTGCCGACGCGCCATTTGAATACGAAATAAACCAAGCCTTAGACAAGGTAGCCACATATTCTGTCAACAAAAAAGGAAACGAATATTATCTAAGCCTGTTTGACAAAAACAAACACCGCATAATGACGCTACGAAAACACAATATGGATTTTCTAAACGGCGCATGGCAAGTTAAGAATATCAAAGGTAATAAAATCGAGAACGAAAGCATTCAATTGGTCATTGATATACCGGAGCTTAAAATTCACGGCAACACCGGATGCAACATTCTTAACGGCTCACTGTGGATAGATCCCGATAAAACATATTCTATCCAATTTCAGCAGATAGCATCAACCCGTATGCGTTGCGATGAAGCAACTATGAAAATAGAAACTGCCCTCCTCGTGGCTCTTGAAGAGGTAGAAAGTGCTCGTAAAGACAACGGAAAGGTAAAAATGTACGACAAAGAAGGCAACAAAATACTTGAACTCACGTCAATTTCCGATTAAAAAGTGCAGATTTGCTCCTGTTCAAAACTTTTGAATAAAAAATTACGGTTCTCGGAGCAAAAAGGTGAATTTCTGCGTTTTGAACTGAGTCATAACGCATTAAACAGAAAACC
>CAZWWS010000026.1:31876-36822 GCA_964637445.1 uncultured Muribaculum sp. | reverse complement strand
TACGCTCGCTTTTTTTATGAACTCACAGAATGTCACCGAATATCACAGATTTTTTTGTGTGAGTAGGGGAGCATTAATATATGCGCCCGGTGGGTGGTGATGATGTGGGCGGATATTTTAATCCGCCCTTACAGTCTGTGTGGGGAAGAGCGGAGGGTCAATATTTTTTGATGATTTATTTTGTGGGATGTAATAAATATATTACATTTGCAGAATGAGAACGATGATAAGAAGTAGAGAATTTGATGAGTTTTACAACTCGTTACCGGCAAACGTTCAGAATAAGGTTAAATATGCAATGAACATTATTGCAGAAGTTAAGGTTGTAAATACCAAATTGGTCAAGAAGCTTGTAGATACAGAATTCTATGAGTTGCGTATATCTGTGGGAAATGAGTATAGGATTATTATATTTACCATTGACCATGAGAATTTTATTGAAGCCGAGCAGATACTTCTTTTGAATGGCTTTATAAAGAAGTCGACCAAGGACTATAAGAAAGAAATACAAAAAGCGGAACAAATATTAAATAATTTGCAACAATGAGACCAACGATAGATATTAATAAGCTTAAACATCTTCCTACAGCAGAGGATATGTTTGTAGAAGAATACGGAGCAAAAGGTACTGCTTCGCGAGATGAGTTTGATGCAAAGTCTCGTGCATGGTACTATGCCGAGGTGTTGAAAAATGCTCGAAAATCAGCCGGCATCACTCAGCAGCAACTTGCCGATAAGATAGGTAAGAAGCGCGAGTATGTGGCTATGCTCGAAAAGGGGGAAACCGATATGCAGCTCTCTACGTTTATTATGATCTCAGAGGCTGTAGGATTGAAATTTGCTTTGACTTATTGATCGGGGATGTGAACTCACAGAATGTCACCGAATATCACAGATTTTTTTGTGTGAGTAGGGGCGCATTAATATATGCGCCCGGTGGGGGGGGGTGATTGCGGAGCAATCGTTTTTGAGTAGCCGGGTATTGGCGAGCCGAGCGAGCCCATTCCCGGTAGTGATGAGGTTGTTGGACGAATCCGGATGGATTCGTTAATGGAAACAATTCTTTCAGGATTGGACTCTATGGCATAATGTGACCGGTGGTGACCTCGCCGAGACGAGGCTCCCACCGGCTATGTGCTAATGATTGCTTCGCAATTGGCTGACGCGGCGGGTAGACTGCGTACCTTAGCGGCACACCGTCTGCGACGAGAGGGGGATAAAAAAAGCCCTGCCGGAGTACAGCAGGGCATGGAGGGAAGCCGATGTGGATCGGCTTGGGGATTTCAGAGATTAGTCCTTGACAATCGGGAAGGTGGCTTCGGTGCCGTTGGCTACGACCTTGAGGAGGTAGATGCCGTCGACGAGGCTGCCTACGTTGATTGTCTTGGTTTCACCATTAACTACGTCGGCTGAGATGCCGAGCACCTTAGCACCATTGAGGCTGTAGATAGCGAATGAGGCGTCTTGAGCATCAAAGTGGCAAGTGATGTTGAGGTTTTCAACCACAGGGTTGGGGTAAACCTTAACGTCGGTAGCGATAGTGATGTCTTCGATGGCCGACGGCTCAACAACTTCGACGGTAAACGTGATAGTGGTCGAAGCGCCGTTGGCGTCGGTAGCTACGGCGGTCACAGTGACTGTGCCCACTTTGTTGCCGACGAAGATCACACTTGTGCCCGATACGAATGTCGAGATGATATCCTTAGAAGACACATAGAGCTCGAATGTCATATCGTCGCCATCGGGGTCGGTGAACACATCGTTGAACTCGATGACTTGAGAAGTGCTACCTACAACCACTTTCACCACGCCGAGGTCGATAGCTTCGGGAGCGCGGTTGGTGTGAGCTACTGAGTAGTTGACAGCGGTTTGAGTTTCGTTGCCAACAGCATCGGTAGCGACAAATGTGAGGGCGTAGTTGCCTTCGTCGCCATAGTCGGGAGTGATAGCTACAACAACGTCAACTCCTGTTGCTGCGTCGACCCCTGCTACGGTGTATGAGCCGTCTTCGTTGGCAGTGATAGAGGCATCGCCGCCGTCAACACTTACGATTTCGGTCATTTCGCCATTGTCGACCATGCTGAAAGTGAAGTTATCACCTTCCGCATCAAGGATATTAATGGTGGCCTGAGTTGAAGTACCTTCTGCAGCGAAGATTGTACCTGCTTCCGATGTGATTACGGGCTTGCCGTTGAGGTCGAGGTAGATCGGGAAGTTGATGATAGGCTGTTGCGGGTCATTGCTCTTAATCACGAGCATTGCTTTGTTGCCCTTTTCCAACGGAGCGGATGCTGCATTGATTGCGAGGTTGATGTCAATTGACTCTTGGATAGCTACTTCGCCTGAAGTAGTGTCGTTGAGTAGCTTAACCCACGGTTCGCCTGGCACGGTTTCGAGTGCGGTCATGATATAACCGAGTGAGCCGTATTGATCTTTGAACATTGATGCAACATCAAACCATCCATAACCTTCAACATAACCCATGTAGCGGTTAGATACCACGCTTTCTTCCTTATATGACAAATAAGCGGGGTACTTAATACCTACCGGATAAGTGATGCGGATATAGAATTCTTGACCTTCATCCAAGTAAACAGCCTTATCGAGTGCTGCTATTACAAAGGTTGCGCCTTCCATTTCATCGATATGGAATGAGCCTTTACCTACTACTGTGCCATTTTCGTAGTCATTACCGGCTACGATTTCGATGAGGTAGTCAACATTGCTAACTACTGACTCTACCGCACCAAGATTATCTTGGTTCGTGAGAGTTGTTGCAAAGTAAACATGCGAAATATTGAAGCCGCCTTCTGGCGCAACATAATGAGTTGCGGCTTTATACTGTCCGTAGGTGTTGCCTGTCCCATATGAATTGGCGGACGTGCCTGTCAACGACGGATAGTAAAGAGCATTGTTATACTCAAAGCTATCGGCCGATGGAGCGTCATATAAGTTGTCGGTTTCATTAGCCGAAGGTAAGATTTCAATTTCCGACTGAAGGTTAGTACTGAGTTGCTTAACTGCATCTTCACCGAGAATATTGATAGTGTGGCTCAAAGGAGCGAAACCGCCACCGCCACCAACTTCAACTTCTTCTCCTACGCCGGTCATGTCGAGATACATGTCGTAGGTCAACTTGTATTCACCCATATTGGCGAGGTTGATTGTTTCAGTGCTCTTATAGTCGGGTGCTGCATTTGAAATGCGTACTTCTGCCAAGGGATCGCCTTCTTTATTTACGAATGCGTAAGGCACATCAGTTATATTTACTGTAATCGGAATTGCGATTTCAGTAATTTCACCAAGGCCTTCTACCGACAATTTAAGAGTTGTCCGGTATTCTCCTACTGTACTGTACAACGACCAGTACGGGTCAAACGGAAGCGAGATTTCCAAACCATCAGCACCGACTTCGATTGGAGCTCCTTGGAACCAATTCCATGTGAGAATTTCCTCTCCTGTCATCCAATCATAACCAATGCCATAGTAGAATATGTAATCGTACATCGGTAAGACGTCATTCGGGTATTCTGGGAATGGAGCAATCTCTTTAGGATTGAGACTGATGTTGGTAACTGTGAAGGGGGCTGTCCCTTGATTTTCAATGTTGACAATCACTTCAAAAGCACCCATGCTACCAAATGTACCTGCAACCGGTCCGTTCGTATCCGAGTAACCGGCTACGTGCTCTTCAACTATTTCAGTTGGAGTTACAGCTTTCGCTTCTCCGGTAACAGTGAGAGTTACGGGTATTTCAATAGTTTCATTGCCGGGGATATTAGTGTTGATAGTGATAGCATCAGTGTAAGTGCCGGCCATCTTGTCGGTATCAACATCAATATTGAGCGTCTTGCTTGCGTTGGGCGCAAGTGTAGTTTCTACTACAGGGATAAACTGAACAGCATTGTTGAATTGAATCATGCGGTCGGGGATAACGACGCTTTCTGATCCTCCTTCGTTGGCCACACCAGCCAAGCCAAATGCATCAAAGATGATTGCATAGTCGCCAAAGCTCTTGTATTGGAACTTGAACGAACCATCTTTCTTCATAATGAGCTGGAAGCATACACCAATATTCATTGTGTTGCCATATTCCATCCATGACACAATAACTTCGTTCTCAGTCATGTAGTGGTAAGTACCGGCGGTCTTGCTGGTATCCATTGTGTGGAGACCCCAGTAAGGTGCGATGATATTGGTATAAATTGAGCCTTCAGGGAATACTGCCGGAGGTTCGGGCCATATCTTTTGGTCATCACGCTTGGTGAACGATACAAATCCTGTGTTGTAGATATACATTTCAGTATACTTCTCGCCATAGAATGGGAATTCAAACGGAAGTGTTACTGTGGCGTAATCATTTTGGTTATAGTATGAGAAGTTGTTTTGTTCTCCTAAACCGGTGGTTTCGATATCGATCCAATCAAACTCAGTGTCGCCGTCAACAGCGCTCTTATAGATATAAGAAACTTTTGCACCGTCGATATTCGCATCGGTAACATTGGTAAATGAACCCGGGAGTGTTGAGAATGCCAAGTCTTCGTCACCGGTGTTAGTGATGGTGAGTTCTTTTGTCAAAGCAACACCGCTTGCCACAGTTTCAGTAATATCGGTGAGGCTCAAGTTAATGTCCGGACATCCGATTACCTCTCCCTTGAGCGTAGCTGTGAGTGTTTCGTCGATAGATGTAGCTATAGTTATAACATCTTCAACAACACCTTCTGTATCGGTGGGGAGTGTTACTATAATATCTTTTGACATGCCCGGTTCAATGGTGAACGGTGTTGCCAAATCAGTTGTAAACTTACCATTAGTGATAGAAATGCCATTAACATCGAATGCAGCCTTTCCGCTATTCTTAACTGTCACAGGAAGTTGTGCTGTTGAAGTGCGGAACACTTGACCGAAGTCGATAGCATCGCTTTCGAGGACAGCGTTGGCAACGA
>CAZWWS010000026.1:0-31776 GCA_964637445.1 uncultured Muribaculum sp. | reverse complement strand
CGGAACACTTGACCGAAGTCGATAGCATCGCTTTCGAGGACAGCGTTGGCAACGAGGCTGGCACCGGTGATGTTGGCATTGAAGCTTACATAGGCAGTAGCAGCGTTGGGGTCGTTGGTCTCAATAGTGAGGCGGTTGGTTGTCGCGCCGGCATACATTGAGTCGTCGGCCTTAAGCGTTGCATTTACAGTCACTGATTCACCCGGATTAACGATGCCGTAGGCGGGTGAAATTGCTGTAACGAAGTAAGCGGCAGGTGCTTCAAACTTCACAGAACTTTGGCTGTTGAATAGTTTATAAGCATCTCCGGCGGGGTCATCGCTGTTGTCCCAATAGTCGGCAATGTCGGCAGAGGTCACAACAAGAGGATCTACACCTTCGGGATCCTTAATTGCACAGAACAAAGTAGAACCACCTTGGAAGAGACGGTTTGATTCCATTTCACCATACCAATCGTCCCAAACCATTTCGGTGCGAACATAGTCGTCGTAGAATATTTCGATATCACCGTTGGCTGAAAGCATGATACGGAATGAAATCGGAGATGTCTCAACGTCGTATTTAACAGCAAGTACATTTTCGTATTTAACTACGAATTTGCCGTCCTGTTTAGCATATACGACTTTAGAGTTGGGCCCGAATTGGAGTTGGTGTCCGTATGCTGTGATGTACCCTATTCCGTCAAGACTTTCAGATGATTCGCTCAATGGCGGGAAGTAGTTGTATTCGCCCAATGAGAATGAAAGACCTCCGAGGCTGTTGATATATATCTTGTCGTAGGTCTTGCCATAGAACGGGAAGTCGAAACCGAGCGAGATAGGGTCGGTATTTCTTACATCATCACTAAAGACAGAGGTAATGTCAGTGCCACCAAGAAGCGCAGGATTGCCATCGTAGGCAAAGTCTGTTGCTCCATCAAGGTTGGTCAAGGCTGTGTAACCATATTTGTGTGATGCTTTACCATTAGCTGCTTCAAGTTTTTCATCAGAGAATTTGGGGAATACATATTCCAAAGGATAGTTTCCTTCATTCTTGATTTGGAATTCTTTTGTTGTAGCAGCCGATGCTACATCAAGGTCGCCCACTTCAACAACTGCGGGATCTACAACAATCTTAGCCGGGTCGGTGGCAACACCTTGCACAGTGATTTTGAACTCAATACCGCTCTTGTTCTTGAACACAATAGAACCGGAGTGGCTGCCCGACGATTGCGGAGTGTAAGTGATAGGCACGATGGCCGATGAGCGAGCCGCAAATCCTGAATAGAAATTGTTCGTGTTGGTTGAGAAATGCTCAGAAGATATGGTGAGATCCGTAGCATATATACCACCGTATGAGTTGCTAAATTCACCATAACCTTCGTTGAATACCTCAACATTGATAGTCTTAGTTTCGCCGACCAAGAGCGAACCGAAGTTGACTACCTTGACGGGTGACATCTTTGGATCATTGTTCTTGACTGTGACGGTTACAGGTATCTTGGTGGTGTTGGCTTCGCTTTCGTTGGTGGTGAAGCTTACATTGAATTTGTAAGTACCATTGACAAGCTTCTGACCATCGTTGATGAGCGCCACTTCTTGAGTTTCGCCATATTTAACCTGGCCGGAAGCAGGAGAAAGCGTGAACACTTTGTTCCATGCCGGATTTTTGCTGATAGCGGTGATAGCCCATGCTACTTCGTTGCCCATAGCTTCGTATGAGCTGCCTTTGAGTGCTTCGGTGAGCAGTTTCCATGTCTTACCCATGTCGTTACTCATGTAGCTGTAGGAAGCATAGTTGGCATCTGCGTTAGCAAGACCAAGAGGATAATTGTCTTGATTTTGGTCGGCGGGGAAGTGTGCTACTACCCAGAATGATTGACCGGGAGCAAAGTATACTTGTTCGAGCAAAGGCACTTGATAGCCATTGTAGAAAGATGACGGTTTAACCTCTGTAAGGAGAGTTGATGCGTTGATTGCTTTGCTACCATCGTAGATTTGGATTGTCGGCTCTTGTCCGTAGGTTGATTCGACTAAAACGTGCGTAAGGTTGAAACCATCGGGATAAGTAGCAGGATCTACAACAAACCATTGTGCTTCTGAGTTGGGAAGCGATTTGTCGGATTCTCCGATCGATGCCCAATATTCTTTGAAGAATTTGAGAGTCTGCGGATAATCTTCAACTTTATAGTCGGCAGTTACCACTTCACTTGCGGTTGAAGCATGGGGTGTGATGCCCAATTTGGTCTTTGTGGTTGAGAGAGTGCCGATTATCGGACGGGTGCTACCTACTGATTTGGTCGCCGGAGTATATGCTGTTGTGGCAATCTTGCCTTCCCATTTGAGCAAACCTTCATCATTATTCGCAATGTTGAAGATTGTGCTACCTTCGAGGCTTGTTGCGGCGTCGATGGTCATCGAAAGAGATGTCTTGTCGACTGTCATCTTCGGACCGGCGTTGGTCGTAGCCGAAACCACTGCTGAGAGTGCCGAAGCGTCGCCCCAACGATTCACTGCTTGGAGAGCCAAGTAGTAGGTGGTCAAGGGTTGCAAGCCTGTCAACTCGTATGAGGCAGCATCACCCGAAGCGAGGAATTTGGTGTCGATGTTGACGCGCTCAAGGGTTGAGAGGTCGGTCGTTGCATCAAATTCGGTAGTGCTGTAGTAGAGGATATGGTTGCTCACCGAACCTTCGCTTGAAGCGGGCACGGTCCATTCGAGGAGGATGTTGTCCTGTCCGGCAGTGGCAGTGATGGTGCCTACTGGTTCGGGAACAGAGCCGTCGCCCATCATGAGAGCCTTGGCTGCATCGATGTAACCGCTACCATACAATCCTTCTGCTGTGGGATTTTTGGTGTAGAAGTCGTTGACGGATGAAAGGAGCTGAGTGCGGAGAGTCTCGTTTGATAGTGTAGACTTGCCGTACATAGACAATACGAGAGCTGCGATACCCGAAACGTGGGGCGTAGCCATCGAAGTACCTTCGTTCCATCCGTAGTTGTTGTTGGGGAGCGTAGAGAGCACACCTTCGTAGGTGCTGTAGTCCATAAGACCTCCGGGAGCTACAATGTCGACCCAATCGCCATAGTTGGAGTAGCCTGCAGGGGTGAGATAGCAGGTCATTGCGCCTACGGCAACGGTAGTCTCGTAGCAAGCAGGGTAATAGTTGCCTGTTGTGCCGTTGTTACCTGTAGCGAAGATACAGAGACCGCCTGCGAGGTTGTCGCCACCGCCATATTTGGTGAAGTAGTCGATGGCGTCGAGCACTTCTTGCTCATAGTAGTCGGGCGAGCCCCAACCCCAAGAACATTGTGCGATAGAGGCTCCGCGGCGAGCAGCGTAGATGAGTGCTGCAGCGAAGTCGCCATCTTGTGTGCCGGAGCGAGTGTCGAACACTTGACAAGAGATCATGCGAATACCGCTGTCGGTCGAGCCGTCACCACCTGCCACACCTGCCACACCAACGCCGTTGTTGTTGACAGCTGCTACCGTACCGGCCACGTGTGTACCATGGTCGTGAGGATAGATTGCGGCTGAGTTGGTGCAGAAGTTGTAGCCATATATGTCGTCGACATAGCCGTTATTGTCGTCGTCGACACCGTCAACGCCGTTAGCTTCGGCAGAGTTGATGAGCATATTGGCAGCAAGGTCTTCGTGGCTGACATCGATACCACCATCGACGATGGCAACGATTACATCGCTACGACCGGTAGTGGTCTGCCATGCGTCGAAAAGATTGATGTCGGCACCGGGAACCGCGCCAACAGCGATGCTTCCATCGTTGCTGTAGTGCCATTGCTGACTCAGCATCGGGTCGTTGAACGGCATCGTAGAGGTTGCCATAGTCACCATTTGTGACTTAGAGGCAGTACGGAAGCCCGAATTGCCTTCAACGAGCTGCATCGGGATGATTGTATGTGCGATCTGCACACCCGGAGTCTCGCTGAAGATCTGGCTTGCTTGTTCGGGAGCGATGCTTTCGTCGAAAGTGATTTCGAACCAACGGTTAAGCCCGAATTCGGCAAGCTGAGCTTCATCTTTAGCAGAATAAGGAATCATTCTGCTGATGCTTGCTACCTTGATTTTCTGCGCCGCAGCATCGAATGGGGTGATGCCGGTGGCAACATTGCCCATCGTCGTCAAGCGGGGTGCAGACCCCACTTGAGCTGCCACCTCCGGTTGCAGCTTGACGCGTATCACGCCCTTACGAGGGGTTGTCGAGGCAGCTTCTGCAAATGCGCTGCAACCCAAAATGATGAGTACAGCGAGCACTTTTGAAATTAATTTTTGCATAAGCTTGTGATTAAAAATGGATTAGAAAAAAAATGAAAAATTATTGATTTGATTAATATGATTCGCTATAAGTTTGACACAACTTTTGAGATTACGAGATGGTAAAAGACTGAATACGAACGCGTAAAATCATACAAAGTTATAAAAATGATTGGGAAAATCAGTCAAAAATCTACATTTTGTCGCATTTTATGGAAATATACATTGAATATACCAAAAACTTGCACTGATCAATGCATAAACGCATTTTTATACATAGGCTCGCCATTGTGATAGAAAAAACAAAAGCGATGCAATCCAACGGATTACATCGCTTGTCGGGGTGAGAAGACTCGAACTTCCGACCTCCACGTCCCGAACGTGGCGCGCTGCCAACTGTGCTACACCCCGCGCAGTTTTGCGACTGCAAAGTTAATGCTTTTTTCTTATATGACAATATTTTTTCAAGAAAAACATGCCGAAATCCAAAATTCGGCATTAGATTGTCCGGTAATTTGGGGGAGGCTATGCTTTTTGGATGAGGGCGGTGGCGTAGGCTGCTATGCCTTCGCCGCGACCGGTGAAGCCGAGACGCTCTGAGGTGGTGGCTTTGACTGACACGCACGATGTGGGTATCTGAAGGTCGTCGGCAATGGCTTGTATCATTGCGGGGATGTGGGGGGCCATTTTGGGGGCTTGAGCCACGATGGTAAGGTCGATGTTGCCCACTGTGTAGCCGGCTTCGGCTACGATGTGTCGCACTTGACGGAGGAGCACACGAGAGTCAGCTCCTTTGTAGCGTGGATCGGTGTCGGGGAAGTGATAGCCGATGTCGCGCAGAGCGGCTGCTCCGAGTATGGCGTCGGCGAGGGCGTGGAGAGCTACGTCGGCATCGCTATGGCCGAGCAGTCCGAGGTGATAAGGTATCTTGACACCGCCGATCCAAAGGTCGCGGTCTTCTACGAGGCGGTGGACGTCGAAACCCATGCCTATTCTGAATTGTGGGGTGTTCATCGGAGGTGGTGTTTAGCGTCGACCGAGCAGCTCTTTGAGTCCGTCCATGTCGAACGTGAGGGTGAAGCGGAGAGTTTGGTCGAGGGGCGATGTCTGTGCCGATGCGAGCATGTATGATGCATCGAGACGGAGAACGTTGAGTGAGAAGCCGGCTCCGAATGCGAAGTATTGGCGGTTGCCCTTAAACTCGTTTTCGTAAAAATATCCTGCGCGGAGGAAAAATTGCTGGTTATAGGAGTATTCGGCACCGATAGATGCGGTGATTTCGCGAAGTTCTTCTTTCATGCCGCCGGGTGCGTCGCTGAATGACTTGAAGATACCCGAAATCGACGACATATTTTCCCAATCTTCGAGCGCGTCGAGGTATTCCTGTTGACCTTCAGGGTCGTCGGAGTAGTCGCTTTCGCGGGGCTTGGTGGGTACGAGCAGCTTGTTGAGGTCGAGGGCGAGAGTGAGGTTGTGATAGTCGGCCAACGGGAATGTGAATGCTGTACCGATACGGAGGTTGGTGGGGAGGAATGCAGGGTCTTCACCATTGTTGTACGACACTTTCGAGCCGATGTTGGAGATATTCCATCCCCATGACCATTGGCACTCGTTGCGTCCGATGATGGGATAGGTGGTGAAATATCCGGAGATGTCGGCGGCAAAGGCTGATGCGCCATTGGTTTGGTCGCCGGCATAGGAGCTTGAAAAGCCGAGGTCGGAGTAGATGTAGCGGAATGCGATACCCATAGAGAACTTTTCGGAGAGCTTACGTGAGTAGCCGAGGTCGATCGAGAGTTCGTAAGGGTTGAGGCTCTGAGCGTCGGCACCTCCGTCGGTCGTAGTGTTCACCTCTCCGAGCGAGAAGTAGCGCAATGAGGCGCTGAGGGCTTGGTTGTCGCCGCTGCCGAGCTTCCAATATCCGGCAAGGTTGGCGAGGTAGATATCGTTGACGAGTTTACGCAACCAAGGGGTGTAGCTCAGTGAGAGTGCGCCGGAGCTGTAGGCAAATGCGTATTTTGACGGGTTCCAATATTGGGAGTTGGCATCCGGGTCGGTGGCCACACCGAGGTCGCCCATAGAGGCTCCGCGCGCGTCGGGTGCAATGCCGAGCGATGTGACACCGGTCTGCACGGGGTTGAACTCGTTTTTGCCGTCTTGCGCCGAGGCGGTCGATGCCACGAGAAGCATGATGGCGATTATCGTGAATATAAAAGAATTGTTTTTTGTCATGATTAATGAGTTACAAAATAGTAATAGCTATTTTAGATAACTACAAAATAGGCAATTTATTGCTTAACGACAATTAATTTTGTGAAGTCGGAGCTTCCATACTGTTTGTTGCTGTTGAGTATCACATAGCAATTGTAGGTGCCATCGGGTATTTTCGTGCCATCGTCAAAGCAAAGATCCCATGCAAACGGGAATGTGACATCTGCTTTAGAGTAGATGGTGTTGCCGGCATTGTCTTCGATGACCAATCGACCGGTAGGCTCTGATGTAAAGTTGTGGTCGAGGGAGAAGTTGGCTTCGGTGCGCGCCGGTTGTTCGTCGATGAAGAGTGAGACTTGCGCGTCACGATTTATGACGGTGAAATAGATGGTGCGCGAGCTTCGATTGCCGGCGTTGTCGTAGACCACGAGAGTGAGCGAGTGGTGTCCGTCGGAGAGGTTGTCGATAGCGAAATCGATGGTGTAAGAGCCATCTTCGGTAATGTTGACAGCACCTGCTATCGATGAGTAGGATTGGTTGCCATCAAGGATGAGGCGCATATTGTTTTCGAGCTTTGTGTCGGTGATACATAGCCCTGAAGCATCGTGGTCGATGACTACGTGAAGGTTGGTCGAGGAGTTGACTTCGGCGCCATCAACAAAGTCGGGCGAGTCGAGATACATCTGCGAGATGACGGGGGCATCGGAGTCGGCGATTGCTTGTGATTCATCATATTGAGCGACGACGAGATTGTTGAAGCATCCGGCAGCTTGGGCTTCTTTGTCGTCGGTGACGGCATAGTAGGATATGCGAGCGACTCCGCCGGGTGTCGTTGCTTGCGGGATGCTTATGTCGGTAGAGAAGTGTCCATTGACTACCTTGGTGATGATTTGGTTGAGACACTTTTCGTCGAGGGTGACGTCGTAGGGGTTGTTGTTGGTGACTTGTCCGAGGGTCTTTACTGCCGACGGAGTGTCGTAGACTGATATGTAGATCTGCCCATTGAAGCCGGAGGCAATGACACCATCGGCATCGACGATGTCGCCCTCAATAGTGTTGTTGGCAAGCGGATACACCGATACTTGTGTGTCGGCATCGGCAATTTCAGTCGAAGAGATGGCAGTAGTAGCTACATTGTAGGCGGGTACATACATCGGTATGGCCGGGTCGCCCATGAAATTGTAGTTGAGTGTATTGATACCGGCATCGGTAGAGCAAGTGGCTGTCAGTGAATTGCGCGCTTCACGATATACGTCGCCGATGGTCTCGCCCGACTTGGATGTGTAGAATTTGTTGATAAAAGCCAAATATAGGCGCTGGTTGTGGTCTTGGTATACCGTACGACAAGCTGCGAGGATGCCTATTGCGCCACTATGAGATGACAATAAGAATTCTTCGCCAAATCCGCTTCCGTTACGGTCGAACGACATGGCATCGCAAGTGGATAGGAATACAAATGGCGATGTTGCATAGCTATTGTTGTAAATGTCGGTTTTGGAGTAAAGACCACTACCTGAAATCGCTGAACTGTTACCATGGCCGGAATAGCCGAACAAGGCTTGACCATTGTTGAGTGCGCGCACGAGCACTTTGCGAGTGTCCTGGCAGACGGAATTTTGCCATGGGTATAGGTCGCAATAGGCTTTGGTGACGGTAGTCTTGGGCGACAATGAGGTGATGAGCGAGGCGATCTCCTCTACTTGTCTTTCGTGGGTGTTGGGGTCGCTTGTGTCGCCGGCGTCGGCCGATAGGACAGCGCGGTTGCGTGAGCTGTCGAGTGGCGGATTAGTGAGGTAGCCGATCAGCTTCTTGTTGATGTCGATGGCATCGGCTACAGAGGTGACCGGAATACGTCCGACGGCTACTTGCATCTGTGCATTAGGCATACCCGAAATGGTGAAGTTGTCGTCGAGCATACCGAAGAAACTATCGGCCGAGAATGCGCGGGTCGAAAGATTGATGTATGCGTCGGTCTCACATTGATAGGTGAGAAGATAGCTGTCATCGCCATAGAGCAGGTGGCGGTTGTCGTAAGTGCCTCCGCCGTATAGAAGTACATATTTGAAACGTTCGGGATCGCGATCGTAGAACATTTTGATAAATCTGCGATAGCCCATCACCGAAGGTGTCCCTGAAGAAAATTCGTTGTATATATCGTTTTGATCCACCACCAGTACATCGAGACCTTGCTTGTCGCGGTGTGCTTGAGCAAGAGCTTCGGCATATTGCAGATATTGGGATGATGTGATAATCAGCATTTGAGGAGTGGCGAGGTTGTGGAGGTCTTGATTGGTGATTTCACCGGCATACTCCACCGGATACATATCTTTTGCCGGGTTGAATGCCACTACATAGGCATGACCGGTCGACGAGTAGACATACTTTGATTCAAATGCAATAGTGGCTGTGCGGTTCGATTGATTGAATACAGAGTTGTAGGCAAATGGTGCGGCCGGGTTGCACACGTTCCAATATTGAACATTCGGATCTGGATAGCTGAATTTGACATTAGCACCTGAATTTGGCGCCGTAAAGGCCATGGATAGCTGGCTGATGCCTGCGAGATAGTTGCGACGATAGTAGGAGAATGATACATAGTCCATCGCTGCAAATGCATAGTTGGACGACGGCTCATTGACGGTGAAATTATAGGTATTGTTGCCGTCGGAGCGAGTGAGCACCGATAGATATCCTTCGGTGAAGTCGTAGTATTCGTAGTAAGATGGAGTGTAAAGCACAGAGTTTTGCGAACCGCTTACGGTGAAGTCGGCAGTGTAGTCGAGTTTCTGCGACTCGTCCATATCCGAGCCCCAACGGAACATTAATCGAGCGCGATAGCTGCTTGACCCCGGATTGTAGGGAGAAGGGGCTTCAAAGGTGAAAGTCTGTTGAGGTTCGTTCTTGAAGTTGGTGCCGAAATATCTTACTCCGGCTTTAGCCGGGTTGGACTCTTCTTTCTCAATGAATTGGTGGCTGCAATGGTAGGCCAAAGCGCTTGCCGAAGTTGCCGGACTGCCTTTCATTGCCGGAGCTGCCGAGGCACCCGGATAGGCATCGGTGATGAAATAATAGCCGGCTGTGGCACACGAATTGCGCTGTATCTTAACGCTGGTGATCGGGTCGGCACCGAAGATGCGCACATCACTTTCGCCGTAGAATATAATTTTGTCGTCGGTGCGATAGACGGGTTGAGCCGGCAGGTCGTCGGCATAATTGTCCTTAAACTCGTTGGTGAGCATATTACCGCCATATCCAAATACGCTTACGTCGTCGGGGTTGTCAAATCCCCACTGACGCAGTTGGTCGTTGGTGATTTGCTGCATACCGGTCTGAGTGACTTTGATTTTAACCCATTTGCCGGAACTGAGTTTTGAGGACGATGTGTAATAGTCGGCGGAGTATGCGTTGGCAACGAGTGAGGCGCTCGTCAACAATAACGAAAGAAATGTTCGGATGAAGTGGTTCATTGAAATACTATGTTAAAGGGGAAAGAGGATTACTTTATGTTGAACTTGAGAATGTCGGTGTCGTTGATCGAACCGATTACTGAGGTGTCGATTTGCATAATAGTCCGATGCTCTTGAGGCATGGGAGGTACTATGATGTCGCCCATCTTCAGCGTGAAATATCGGCTGAGAGTCGCAATCGAGTCGGCCAATATGTCGAGTGGACGAGCTATAGTGATTGAGAGGTCGTTGATTCGAAGTGTCATCGACTCGGCATTGTCGGGTATCGGACACCACTCGCCGAGTATCATGGAGCCATCAAATGCTGTGACCACTCCGGAGGGGCGATTAGTGTCGGTAAATGTTCGGGCTGCTTCTATCGGGGAGACCTTTAGGATGATGGATACTGCATCTACATATCGTAGTGCAAACCGCTGTGCGATGTTTTTGCCTAATCGCCCTACTTTGAATGCGAGTGTGGGGGTATAAGCCCAAGTGTTGCTCCATTCGGGGATAAAGAAAGGCTTGCCGTCGCGCAGTATCGCAGAGTCGGGATATGCTTCTACGGCAGGCAAAGACGCGGAGTCGATATGATGAGCGAGTATTTTCATCAGTCGTTTAGTTGGTCTTGAAGACGATTATACATTACGGCTAAGTGGGCGTAGATAGAAGTGTTTTGTATCACGACGCCTTTTGGCGCACGAATACGAAAAGGGGTGAAGTTCCAAAGTGCTTTTATGCCGGCGGCAATCATAATGTCGGCTACTTGCTGGGCGCTGTCGACAGGCACGGCCACGATGCCTATTTCGGCGTTAAGTTCGGGACGGTGTTGGGCAAGCTGCGAGATGTCGTAGATGGGGACGTGGCATATTTGAGTGCCGACGATGTCGGGGTTGATGTCGAAACCTGCCACGATGTTAAGCCCGTAGTGCGACAATCCGGAGTCTTGTATCAGTGCGGCGCCGAGGCTGCCAACGCCTATCATTACGGCATTGTGTCCCTTTTTGAATCCGAGGAAGTCCTCTAATTCGTGTTCGAGCCGAACTACTTCGTAGCCAATACGGGTTTTGCCTTTGATGTTGAGAAACGACAAGTCTTTTGCGATGTTGGAGGGGTCGACGTTCAACTCTTTGGAAATCTGTGTGGAAGAGACGTACTCTACACCATCAGCACGAAGCAGGCTTACGTAGGCCAAATACCACGGCAACCGTCGCAGTGTCGGTTCCGGAACCATATCTTTGGATGTGCTTCTGATTTGGGCCATTTTTTAGTCTCTAACCATTTTTTATGGTCTGCAAAGTTAGTGAAAAATGTTGGAAAGCACAAAAAGTATCGGATAATCAATCGCTTGCATCGTGCTTGCTATTGGGCGGTGACGGCAATTTTCTTTGACGCGGTGTTGTATTGCTCGCCATCGGTCGAAATGGCCGCTTTGTAGATGTAGATGCCACGAGGTACTCGGCGTCCTACATTATCGGTCAAATCCCAATGGATGGGGAATGAGTCGAAGAGGTCGCTGCGACCTGATTGCTCGGTGGTCCATACCGGTTGACCAAGCAGGTTGAAGACTGTAAGTGTCACGTTGACAAATGCATCGGGACGATTGTGCGATATGTAGAAGTTGGCTTCGACGGAAGCGGGGTTTACGTCGGAATATACATCGAAGATGATAGGCGACAAGCCCGGCACAACGAAAAATTCGATGGTTTGTTCGCTCATGTTGCCGGAGGTGTCCCACACGCGGAAACGCAGCGTGTGATTGCCTTCAGTGAGGTTTTCGAGCTGATAGTACACCATTCCGGCCGCATTGTTGTCGAGCGATGGGCTATAGCTGTTGGAAAGGTCGGTGTAAGTTTTCTCGCCGCCATCGAGCTGGAGCGACATCTGACGCCCTACGCCTGCCGAAGATAGGTTGATGCCTTTGTCGTCGCTTACAGAGACGATGAGCATTGGCGATTCGTTTACGTTGTCGCCGTTGCGGAATGATTGATGATTGAGTACAATCATGTCGATTGAAGGGGCTTGGTCGTCGAGCGGAGCGTTTTCGTCATATCCGTATACATAGAAGTCGCGATTGGTTCCTATGGCATCGCGTTTGCCCTCTTCAAAGGCATAGAGATTGAAGGCTGCCTGGCGGAAATTGCCGGCAATGTCGCTTGGCATTGAGAAGGTGAGCGAGAACTCTCCTGCTACGACTGAGTCGCGACCGGTAAATAAGCGATCGCCTTGTTGCTCGAATGTGAGTTCGAGGCCATCATCGCCTCCATGGCCGTTGGATGTAGTACTCTTTTCGGCGTCGTATAGGGTGGCGAGAAGTGTGCCGTTGAAATCGTTGAGTTTTTCGCCCCATGCGTCAGTGACGATACCTTTGATGGTTACTTCTTGTCGGGCTTGAATGGTGACTTGCTCATCGGGGTCGAGGGTTGCGCCATTGATCGATTGCATGACTACGCGATTGGCAGGGGTGGCAAGTCGCAGAGCAGGGTCGCCCATGAACACGTAGCGGAGTTTGTTGGTGTTGTTTGGCTCGCGTCCGCTTTTGTCGTCTCTGATGTTGCCTTTGCCTTTCCGGAATATCTCACCTATGGGGAGGAAGCGACCGGTTTCATCGCGTTGGGTGATAAATGGTGCGATGGCTTTGGTGAGCTTTCCGTTTTCGGAAATATATACCGGACGAGTGGCACTGCATGCCGCAATCACACCTCCATTGGCGTTTTGATACATCAATTCGGCTCCTGACAGGGCATCTGCATCCCACCAGAGGATGTCGCAAGTTGCTCCGTAATAAACGGGCAGACAGTCGTAATAGAGATTGTTTTGAATATCAGATGCGGTGAGGATATTCTCACCCATCATCGAAGAGGTGTTGGAGTGACCGATGAAGTTCCACCACAGAGTGCCTTCGTTGAGCAGACGATAGAATTGCTTTCGGGCATCGGGATAAGAGGCTCCGGATCCGGTGCTGCTGAGAGCGAACGCATCGAGATATACTTTGTTGTAGCAGAACGAAGCACCATTGTCGGTGGCGAGCATGGATTCGTAGAGCGTTTCCATCTGAGTCATGTGTACGCCTTGATCCATATCGTCGGCGAGAAGTAGTATTTGGTTTTTCCATTCACCTTGTGGAGATGAGTTGGCGTAGTTGATGGTCTTGTCGACCATAGTTTTGGCTTCAGAGACAGAGCGCGCCGGCATACGACCTACGGCGATGCTGTATTTTTCAAGTCCCAATCCCGACGATGAGCCGGAATTGTCTTCAAGAAATGCCATGATGTCGTCGGTGGTGTAAGATGAGTTGATGTCGAACCCGTGGTCGGTTTGCCAAATGGGCATAAGCGGATAGCCGATTGCTTGAACTTGCGATGTGATGGCGCGGTTGTCGTAGGAGCCGCGTCCCATCAATAGGGCAAATCTCAAAGGACGTTGTGATGCGTTGCCTCTATCCCAAAGCATTTTGAAAAAGTGGCGGAATGCGTTGACATCAGGCTTACCCGATGAAAATTCGTTGAACACTTGTTGCTGAGTTACTACAGTCACTGTCAGCGAATCAGCCGAGTTGCGGTGAAATTCGGCGAGTCGTTCGGCTTGCGATTGCCAATCGGGCAGGGTTACAATCACCATGTCGGCTTGAACGATGACGTGTAAATCTTGATTTGGCATTTCGTCGACATACTTGGGCGATGGCAGTGTGGCGTTATCGTCCCATGCGGCATATTGTCGCAGTCCGGCTTTAGATGTGGTCCAAACTACTCCTGTACCATCGACAGCAGAGTTGAGTGCCGAGATGTCGAGAGGGTCGGTCACATCCCAGATATGTGTGGAGGTCGAAGCGTTGTCGAGCTTGACCGATGCGTTTGAAGAGTTGAAAAGCAGCTTTCCGCTATTGAGACGGATGTGACGTGTGTAGTTGATGTCCAAGAAGTTGAGACGAGAGAGTACGATTGAGCCGGATGAGCTGACGGTGATTCCGAGCTTCAGGCGGTCGTCGGAAACGTCAAATTTCTTGGTGATATTGGCTGAGTTGTAGAAGTTGCTCGATGTTACGGCCGATATGCGGTCGTTGCTTGCAGATGCAATGGCTTCTCCGTTGGCTGAAAATTTCAGATAGGCGGGAGCCGATTTGGTGTTGGCCATGAATGAGCAATACATCCATACGGATGGTTCGGCTCGGTCGGTAAGCTCGAATGTGAATGTCTGAGATGGCTGATAGCGGAAGTCTTCGCCCAGCATGATGTGGCCGGTGTTGCCCGGCGACACAATATCTTTTTCGTGATAAATGCGGTCGATAAATGTGGTGGCTGCTTCGGTGCGCGCACCGCCTTCGCCTATCGATGCTATGGTGGGAGTGTCGGCTTCGCGGTCGCTGAGGAAATAATAGCCGACGGATGAAAATGGGTTTAAAGAATGATATGAATATGAAGTGTTGCTATATGTGGTCCATGTCTCCGGTCCTTGGGCATAAAAGAAGATGCCGCGGTCGGTGGTGATGGTTTGCAGCATCGGGAGGTCGTCGGTGTAGTTGGTGCGTGTGAGTTTGTCGCTCAGTCGCGCACCGCCGTAGCCGTATACTCTCACTTTCGATGGATCGGTAAACCCATAGCTGCGCAATTCGGCTGTGGTGATAAGGTGCATTCCTGTCTCGGCGACGGATACTCTCACCCATCGGCCTTCGGCAAGGGCAGATGAGGCGGCGTAGGAGTCGAGTTCAAAGGCTGAAACGCGAAGCGGAAGTGCGGTCGCAATCAAAGTGACCGACAGCGAGATGATAAATCGATGTATATGATTGACTGTCAAATTCATAAAAGCCTGTTTTGAGTGTGCGCTATTGCGATGAGCATAATAACGCTATTACTTATAACGCGCCGGAGGGCGAATTATTGTATATCCAGCGATCCCATTGGTCGCGAGAACCGTTGAATGTGTTGAGATCTACCTCGGTGTCGATGCCATCTACGCTGCCCCAGTGGCTGTATTGCCAAAGAGTCCAACGCTCATCGTCGTCGAGCGGAGGGTCGGTAAATGAGCATATCCAAAGAGGATAGTCCTCAAATCGGTCGCGTATAAATCGGTCGTAGCCGTCTTTGTTGGTGTAGATCATCACCGAGTAGCATTCGGTCTCAAGATGGTCGATGAGTGCTTGCAGTCGCTCTACGATGAGGTTGGTATCGGTGCTTTTGGTGTTGCCCCATTCTTCAACGTCGATAATAAGCGGGAAGTCGAAGTGCTTGCCTCGTATGGTGTGGACGAAGTTGAGCCCTTGCATTTTTCCGTCGGTATCGAATCGGAAGAAGTGGTATGCCCCGACTAACAGGCCGGCTTGTTGGGCTTTGCGATAGTTGTCGTGAAATCGAGGGTCCTTGAAGTTGGTACCTTCTGTGGCTTTTATCATCACAAAGTCTATGCTGTCGGCTACTATTTCGGCGAAATCGATATCCCCATTGTGTGCAGATATGTCAATGCCACACACGGGATAGCGTTCGCGTTCGATTATAACCCCATGTGAGCCTCTATGCCGATTGTAGACTATATATAGACCTGCAATCAGCAACACCGACATTGCGATAATGATGGCTGTGGCTATTATTTTAGCTTTGTTCATGCGATTGCAAAGATACAACAATTTTCACGAATGGAGTTAATAAACAATAAAACTCGGCAATGGATTTGGACTATGTAGTGGATAGTAATTAAATTTGTAGTGTTAACGCATTAGGTTAATATTAGGAATGAATTTAACAAAAGGCATATTGATCGGACTTATTCTTGGCTGCAGTGGTGTGGTGCAAGCAGTTGCGCAGTCGCCGATGCTTGAGGATAAGTCGCATCTTATCGCCGATGTTCGCCATGGTGAGTTCTGGGAGCCGCCAATGGTCTATTCGTTTCCTTCGGTGCAAAAGGAACCCGACTTTGTGGCTGATATGATTGGCTATGCCAAGACACTGATCGGCACTCGCTATCGTCGAGGGGGAATGTCGCCCAAGGGGTTTGATTGCTCCGGTTTCACCGGCTATGTGTTTGATCAATTCGGCTATAAGCTCGACCGCACCTCGCGTCAGCAATATATGCAGGGAGAGGCTGTGGCTACGGGGGATTTACGTCCCGGTGATTTGGTGTTTTTCAGTGGTCGCCGTGTTGGAAAAAGAGTTGGTCATGTGGGCATCGTGGTGAGTGTGGCTCCCGATGGAGAGTCAATACGGTTTATCCACTCCTCTACAAGTGCCGGAGTGAAGATTGATACCTATCCCGATGGCGGTTATTTCTCAAAACGATATATTGGCGCACGTCGCATCATAGAATAAATAGTTTATTGGTTATAAGACAAAAGACGGAAGCTCACTCGGAGGCTTCCGTCTTTTGTCTTATGGGTACTTCTATAAGTTATTCGCCGGGGATGATGTCGGCAAGATACCATTTGCCACCTTGACGTTTGAACACAAATGTGTGAGTGTAGTATGAGTCGGCCCATCCGCAGTCGAGATATGCGGTGTTGGATTGCAATTCGCCCCACATTTGCACGTAGATTTGGTCGCCTTTCATATATGGGAGTTGTGTTGTGAAGTTTTCGGACACAAGCAGTTGGGCATATTCTGCTTTTTTCTCCGGGGTGAGGCGAATGCGACTGTCAAGAAATTCTTGGTCGGTCGATGCTTTGGCAATGAAATTTTTGAATGCTTCAGCTCCATAGTTGCTTGGAGTGGCAGGGTCATTGAATATTTCGATACTTTCGGTCACATCTGATATGGTGAGGTCGATGATGCGTTGTTGCTCCGGGGTTTGTGCCATCGCACTGCCCGCTATAAACATGGCACCGGCTATAAGCAGAGATTTTAATTTCATGATGAATATAGCTTTTTGGTTTGGTGGCACAAAATTACGCAAAATAAATGATATTACAATGCTACTTGCCGGCGGCTGACGATGACTGCACTCCGGAGTCGTTGTTGATGAGCTTGGAGGTGTCGTGCGACTTGCGGCCCCACGATAAGTTATAGGCAAATCTTAAGAACGGCATGTGCTCGATGGCTTTGGTGCGCATCGTACGCTCTATGTTGGCATATCGGTTGATGGTCTCGGTGCCTTGGCTATAGCGATCGAACGGCATGAGCATTCCGGCTGTAAATTGCCAATTCTTATAGTTGTAGTTGATCGCTATGGTTGAGGTGTGCTCTCCACGGGTGATGCTTTCGCCCCAAAGCGATTGGAAGCCGTGGTTGTAGTCGGCGCGAAGTGAAAATCCCCAATGTGATACCTCGAAAGAAGCGTTGCCGAAGATGGCGGTGTAACAGTGGCGATAGCCGATGCCTCGTGTGTATTGGCGACTTAAGTTGAATGAGCCGTTGATTGTGACCCAATCGGGCACTACGACTATGCGCGGAGATACCGTGATGCCCCAACGGGTTACGCCCGATTGGTTGGCGTAGGAGCTGACTAATTGGCCGGAGTCCCAGTAGCGATAATCCATTATCGCATTTGGTGCGCGGTAGTAGAATGTCGATATTTCTCCCATCACACGCGGTGAGTTGAAGTTGTATTGCAATGAGAAATAAAAGTTGTTGTAGGGCTTCAGATTGGGATTGCCCACGGAGGCTTGCAGTCCGTCGATATCCTGCCACACAGGCGACATCTGCGACAGCGCCGGGGTGTAGGTGTAGGATTGGAATACAAATCGCAGTTGCGAGGCATCATCGATGCGATAGGCTGCGGAGAGTCGAGGCAGAAAGAGCAGGTGCTCTACGCGACTGTCGGCCTCGCGCGAGTGGATGTTGTTGTATTCGCCTCCCACTCCGGCCGAGAGCGAGACTTTGCCGATGCGGTGGAGGTATTCGCCGAAGAAGTAGATGCGGTCTTTCTGCTGATGGTACACGGCATCGTCGGCGCTGAGGTAGGTGGAGCGGTTGCGATTGGCTGTGTAGCGCACACCGGCAGTGAGCTGCGATTTTGCCCATTCCTTTATATAATTGCCCTCGGCTGTAAGGGCAAAGTTGCGGTCGCGTATGCGCGAGTCGATGGCTGTGAGTGGCTCCGGCTCAGTGACGATGGTCTCGGTGTAGTTGCGGATGCTGTATCCGAAATATCCGCTTGCGTTGACGTCGAACACGAGTTTTTGCTTACGTCCTAACTCTTGGCATAGGTAAAGATTGATGCCGGGCGAAGTGTTGGGCGACGATTCGAAGTCGTGAAGCAAGATGTCATTGTCGGAGCCGTCGGTGTGAAGGAGTCCGTCGTAGCTGAGCAGTTGGCTTGTACTGCGATTATAGTATATTCGGGCGTAGAAGTTTGTTTTGTCGGGGTTGACATAGTTGTAGGCTATCGACGGATAGAGTCCAAACTCGTTGTGGTAGCCGTCGATAGGGGTCTCGGTGCGGTTGAGCGACGTGCCATCGGCAAGGGTGTAGCGCTCGATGTTTTCGCGATACATCGGCAAGTCGAGACGCATGTGACCGAAACATGAAAGCTCCCATTGCGAACGCCCTTGATTGAGCTTGAGGTTGACGTTTTGATTGCCGAAACCATTCGTAACGCTTTGAAGAACGCTGCCTCTGAATGATCCTCCGCTATTGGGATTTTTGACGATAAAGTCTATCACGGCCTTTGCTCCATCATAGCGCAGTCCCGGATTTTCGATATATTCGATGCGCACGATCGACTCGGGAGAGAGCGATTGCAATTGGTTGGAGTCGGATTTGCGTCCGTTGATGCGCACTTCGACGCTCTCAGCACCTTTGGTGATGCTCCCCAGCACGGTGTTGACCGAGATGGTGGGTATCTGCATATTGTTCAAGAGGTCAAGACCGTCGGATGAGCGTTTTTTAGTGTCGGTCGATGGGATGAAAAGGTCGCGGTCGGCCTTGCGAATCACCGGAGCGGCTTGCACGGTGACTTCATGCAGCTCCACCTCTTTGGGGGCTATGGAATCGGTTGATTCGATTTCGCTTGCCATTGCGGTCGACGCAAGCATAATGATAAATGGAGTGATAATTGGCTTCATAATTCTGTCGTTATTTTACCCTTAGACGAACTATGAAGCCAAAACGTTGCATTCCCCCTTAAAAAACTGTGCTTATCTCAATATAGTGCAAACTTTTCCATCACGGAAAAATAGAATGAACGAAGTGGAATACATCCATTGTACTTCTCCGTTGGATTCAAATGTGGTTTTAGGTTTACCAAATGCGATCAGGCACTCATCGGTAGTCATTCCCTCGATGGGTTTACGTATGCCTATCTCATTCCAATGTGATACAATGGGTTTGTTTTCGGTGATGAAGTCAAACATTGCGTTAAGTGTTGCCGATTCTGATGCGACAAAGTCATCGATGGCCTCTTTGTGAGATTCTTTCTTTTCAGGATTTAACTTCTCTAAAGGGGTGATTTTTTTGAATACGAGAGATTTTGACTCGATGCGAATGTCGCTGAGATAATATATCAATTTGCCGGAAGCAACACTGAATTGCGCTGACAGATAATAGGTGTTGTCGATTCCTGAGCCGGGCATGGAACTCAATGCCATGTCGCAAGTGAATTTCTTTTTTGCTACATCGACATTTTCGATGCCTTCGCGCAGTTGTGGGCAGATGTTTTCTACGACCCATAGTATTGCGTTTGCAAAAATAGCTTCATCGTTTTGACCTGAAATGGGCACAAAACCGCTGACTACAAATTTCTTTCCATCGCTTTCTACCGGATAGGTATTGGCGTTTTCGGTGAAAGTGTTGGCTATGCAAGTTGTCGAAGCCAATAGCATGGCAATAATCAAAAATGCAGATTTCTTCATAATGGAAAATGAAAAGTAAAGATAAGAATCTCCCCTCGACAATGTAGACGATGGGAGATTCTTATCACGGGTAAAAGTATGAGTTATTTGCGAATTGTCATTATTAGAATGCGTAGCCTACGCGAATCATAAAGTTGTTGGTGTAAGATTTGCTATCCTTTATAATTTCGCAGAAACCGCGTTGGAGAGAAAAGTCGAGATTGAAGCGATTATACCACACACCGATTCCGAAGTTGATACCGGCATCAAAACGATTGTAGTCGTCAATATCGCCAAGGTCAAAGTCTTCTTCATCTTCTCCGTAAGAGCTGTTATAAGATTCTGTGCCACTGCCTATATAATCGAAACTTGCATAACCGCCAAGACGGATATCGGCCTTGATTTGGTCGGTGAAGTTATATGCGTAACCGATAGTGAAAGGCGAGAAGCGAACATTGTGAGCTAAGAATTTCTCTTCATAGCTTGAACTTCCTCCTTCTTCTTCGTAGCTGTATCCGCGTGAGCCGAGACCCAATTCCATACCCCAGAACATACCGAAATTGGAGAGCGGTTTTTGGAATGAAACGGCTACGTCATAGGCTGTTTTGCCGTCTAATTCTTCAGCACCATCACCGGTTAAGCCTGCAAAGTTAACACCTGCACGAACAATCCATTGGGTTTGTGATTTTTCTTTCGAGATGTCGACACTGCGAGATGATACTACAGTCGATTGTGCCGATGCGATGAAGCCACAAGAGAGAGCTATCGCTACTGCTGCAATAAATTTCTTCATAATAAGATTTGCTTTTTTAATGATTGATTATTGTTAAGATATTGTTTATTATTCTTTGATGATGGCTTGTATGTTTTCGCGGCTATTGATGGTTTGAGTTTTTTCGAGACGAATCCACTCATAATCGTTTTCAGTTGCAGTACGCCAATTTTTGAAATTGGCGGGGAAACCAATTACGGTAAGAATATATCCGTCGCCTTCGTCGTTGGTCTTGAAATTGAAAATAGGAGCAACAATTACGTCGGCTTTCCATTTTTGGCAACTTGCATACAAGCCCCAACTGCGAATATTTTCTAATACGCCACCCATCTCTTCTTCGACTTGTTTCTTTGATAGCGGCCACACATCAGTCACCTTTCCGTTGGCGGAAACTTCCAATTCCACGGTCAAGGGTTTAACGTATGTAGTAGGGCTTACATCGACCGTACGAGCTTGGGTATCGTGAATCTTTACCGATGTTTTCTGGGCGTTGGCGGCTGAGATGCCCCCGATAATAATAGCAAATGCAAGTAGTAATTTTTTCATAATTAGTTCGGTTTATGTTTTGCAAATATAGATATAATGCGATGATTAAATGTCGGATGTTGCGTCGAATAAACCGACAAAAGTGTTGAAATATTCAACTCATCAAAGAGCGGATAAAAAATCAGAGCTTCGTATAAGAATGGAAACTCTGATAATAAACTGATTACTATAGTAAGCCAATTTTATTGGATAAACTTGTGCAAAAGTATAAATTTAGTGGAAAGTGTGTCAATGTTGGGAGTCGGAGGATTAGTCGTCATTGTCGGAATTTTCGACATGTGTAGTGGCGTTGTTTAGCTTGAGGATGATATTGTCGAGGTTTTTTATGCTTTCTTTGTCGATGTTTATGGTTATTGATTTCTGCTCGATATGATCGTCGGTGTCCGGGATGAGATATACATTGCGGATGAAATCGTAGTTGAGAACGTTGCCGATTAATATAAGTCGTTCGATGTCGATGCTGCGACAGGAGAACAGATAGTAAAGCGACTGCCGCTCGCAGTTGATAAAGCGGGCAAAATCTTTATACGACATGCCGCTTTGGTCGAGTTTTTGTCTGATAAGGCTTCCGATGTGGATGTTCTTGCGCATCACTGAGAAGATTAAATTGTGTGAGCTCTCCCCCGGCAAACACGGGCAAATAAAGAAGGCGTAGGGAGAATTGGTACTTATCCCTCGCTCAGGCCTTCGCATGCCCTCCATCAAGGATAAGCAACGAATCAGCCTACGCCCGTATATATGCAACAATAATGGGCACTTTGTGGATGTATAAGTGTCCTTGTCGTGTCGCACACAACGAGTAGGCGTTCCGCTGCCGTATCTTCTTGATGGATTCAAAGTTGCGAAGTTTGAGCTCAGAAGATAACGTATCGAAACGTCTTCAATATGTAAATGTTTGCCACAGAAATCTATAGCAAACTATGCAAAATTAATACAATAAACTCGGATATACAAATCCAATGGCGCGCTATCGAATCGAAGTGGCCGTGTCGACAATTGTTTTTACAGGGTGTAACCGAGGAGGTGGAGGATTGCGGGGGTGAGGAGGGCGGTGAGCAGGCCGTTGATTGTCAGGCCGAGCGATGAGAATGCTCCGTAGCGATAGCCTACGTCCATGGCGGCGGCTGTGCCTACGGCGTGGGACGCCGTGCCTATCGAGAGCCCTTGGGCTATCGGGCTGTTGACGCGCGATAGCCGCATTACTGTGAAGCCGGCTATGCTGCCAAATATGCCTACACAGACCACTACGGCTGCTGTGAGTGCGGGTATGCCGCCGATGGTTGATGTGACTTCCATTGCTATCGGTGTGGTGACCGACTTTGATGCGAGCGAGATGGCTACTTCGCGCGTGGCGCCAAGCAGTTCTGCTATGAGTACTACTGAAACGATGCCGGCGATGCAACCGGCTATCTCGGCAAGGAGAATGGGCAGGAGTTGCTTGCGGATGGCTTCGAGCTGTCGATACAATGGTACACCGAGAGCTACCACTGCCGGCTTGAGCCAAAAGTCGATGAGTGAGCCTCCTTGATTGTAGGTGTCGTAGGAGATGTCGTTGAGGCAAAGAAATGCGATGAGCGCAATGATCGACAGCAAGATGGGGTTGAGCAACGCTATTCCGCTCCGACGGCGGATATATGTGGCGATGGCGTAGACGATAAATGTCAGTGCTATCAGAAAATATTTATTTTCGAGAAATGTCATGATGCGAGCTGTATTTGCGTGTGAGTTGGTGTACCCATCCGGTGACGGCGAGAACGATGATTGTGCTCAGCAGGGCGGAGCCTGCGATTGGAAGCCATTGCGATTTGATGAGGTCGAAATGGAGCATCAGAGCCACTCCGGCAGGGACGAAGAAAAAACCGAGATTTTTCACCAAAAAGTCGGATATGCCGCTTACCCAACGAAGTTTTACAATCTTGGCTTTTAGAGCGGCGGTAAGAAGCAACATCCCTATAATGCTTGACGGGATGGGAATGTCGGTGAGCCACACGATGAGTTCGCCTATCGCCAAAAAAGCGAACAACATGGCGCATTGCAGTATCATATCTTTCAGTATTAAGAAGTACCTATTGTTTTTTTTGGACGTGCAAAATTACGCAAAACTTGTAGGAGCTACAAACAAAAAAGTCTATCGCGTATCACTACGGGATAGACCGAAACCTTAATCTTAATTTAATACTATGAAAAACACGCTACAAAGGTAGGGGTTTGCAGAGTGAAAAACAAGAAAATGTTTGACGCTTTATATATTTTTAACTGTGTAAATACGCCTTTTAGCGAGTGGTGTCGATTATCCATGCTGATATGTCGGTGAGAACTTGTGGCGAAATAGTTTGCGAGATGGCTCCATAGTTGATGCTCTCGATAAGCGCCGACGACTCTTGCAGCATGTGGTTGAGCCGAGGATAGAGCTTGGTGGTGGCGGTAGGGATTGCCGCTGCGATTGCTTTCAGATTGGTGTCGGCGTCTACTTGATAGTCCCACTCGCCATTGATGGCAAGAACGGGGCATTTTATTTGATGCATCGTGGCTGTTGGGTCGAAGCGAACAAATGCGGTGTACCATGGCGAAGTCATCGCCTTGATGTTTCGCGCGATGTCTTGTCCGGCAAAGATCGAACCCGGGCGTGCCATTATCGTGCGAAGCTTTTGGGTCAGATTGTCGGTGTCGGTAGTGGTGTCGATGGCGTCGAATATGGCGTGAATTTGTGATGTCTCATCGGCAGTGGGGGTGCGTCCCGATAGCTCGTATTTCTTGAAATTCTGGTTTATCAAAATCTCTTTTCCTTTCACGGCTGCGCCGGCGAGCGATACTATGAAATCCACGTCGTCCTGTCGCTTGGCGGCTACAATCATTGCAATTGTGCCTCCTTCGCTGTGTCCGATGATGCCGATATGGTCGGCGTTGATGTCGCTTCGCGAGCGCAAAAAGTCTAATGCCGCCTCTGCATCGGTGGCAAAATCGATAGTGGTGTCGGTTGACTTGCCCGGTGAAGAGCCTCCTACACCTCGGTCGTCGTAGCGCAATACGGCTATACCGGAGCGGGTGAGATGGTCGGCTATTACGGCAAAAGGTCGGTGCCCGAATAGCTCTTCGTCGCGATTTTGCGCTCCGCTACCGCTCACGAGCACCACTGCGGGATGGCGGGTCGTGCCCCACGATGGAGTGGTCAAGCTGCCGGCGAGAGTGATGCCATCGTGTGAGAATGTCACATTTTCGGTGTTGTAAAGATATGGCGGATGGGGTGTTTGAGGACGGTCGAGTGTGATTTCGTCGGCCGATGAGCGTGTAAGAGTAAGCGGAATCTTCATCCACGCTTGGCTGAAAGTGCCGGCTATCGTGGCAGAATCGGCTTGCATTTCACCGGTAAATGTAGCGCTGAGGCTCTTGGTTTGGATTGTAATCTCTCTGCCGGATATTTTTGTCTCGCTACATGGGATGCCGAGCGCGCCTTGCATCGGCGAATCGAGTGTGGCGGTCGTGTCGGGCGAGGTGCTGATGTTGTAGAATATCGTGAGCTTTTGGCCGACGTTGAGCTCTCCGCGCCAAGTCCCTGCGAAGTCGCCGGCCGAGGCTGAGGCTAAGCCGATGACTATCGATAGAATTATTGGTATCAATCGTTTCATACCACAAAGGTAATGAAAATGTGTGTAAACAGAAAAAGGATGCACCTGAAAAGTGCATCCTGCGGTAGCCCATAGGAGAATCGAACTCCTCTTTCAAGAATGAAAATCTTGCGTCCTAACCGATAGACGAATGGGCCATCGAATGGGGTTTATCTTGATGGAGATGTCCCCGTCGCGAGTAGCTTACGCCTTAGCTTGAAGCTTGTTGATGTAGAGGGCGAGCTTGCTCTTGAGGTTAGAAGCTTTGTTCTTAGAGATAGTTTGCTTTCCGGCGAGCTTGTCGAGGAGTGAGCTAACTTTCTTGTAAGCTTCTTGAGCTTCTGCTACATCAGTCATTTTGCGAAGACGACGTACTGCAGTACGAGCGCTCTTTGCATAATAACGATTGCGAAGTCTTCTTGACTCAGTTTGACGGATTCTCTTGATGGATGACTTGTGATTTGCCATGTTATGAAAAAATCTTTATATCGTTTCTTTTTTATTATTGGTAGCCCATAGGAGAATCGAACTCCTCTTTCAAGAATGAAAATCTTGCGTCCTAACCGATAGACGAATGGGCCATCAGGATTTCTGTCGAAATGCGAGTGCAAATTTACGCACATTTTTTTTATCATGCAAGTATTTTGAAATAAAACTTTGATTTTTCTGCAATTTTCGCTGTTTTTTTGTTACCTTTACACTTCTAATCGGGCTTGATAATGCTGAAAACTCTTCACTGCATAGCACTCCGCACCATCAAATACAACGACCGCAATAATATATTGATGGTCTACTCTCTCGAATCGGGGAGGGTGTCGTTGCTTACTCCGGCGGGTTCAGGCCGTGAAGCATCGCGACGGCGAGCCATCACTATGCCGCTGAGTGTATTTCAGTGTCAAGTGGATATGCGTCCGGGTCGCGACATTTACCATCTCCGTGAGCCGCAATCCTATATCGCGCTGCATGCTGTCCATGCGCATCCTGCCAAAGGAGCTATTGCTATGTTTCTTGCCGAACTGCTTTCGGTCATTCTCAAGGAGAGTCAGGAGGATCGAGCGCTATTCGCGTTCCTCACCGATGCGATATCCCGGTTGGAGTCCTCGCGCCACGGGGTGGCAAATTTCCATATAGCATTTCTCTATCGTTTAGGTCGCTTTGTGGGTATCGAGCCTGACGTGTCGACCTATATGCCGGGCAGAGTGTTTGATATGCGAGAGGGGATATTTCGAGTGTCGCCTCCACTCCACACTCATTATCTTAATAGCGATGAGGCATCGATTGTGGCCAAGCTGTCGCGCATCAACTTGCAAAATGCCCATGTCTACTCGTTTTCGCGAGAGCAACGTCGGCAGGTGTTGCAGCTGATTTTAGATTACTATACGCTCCACTATGAGTCGCTCGCTTCGTTGCGTTCGATAGATGTGTTGCGTATGCTCTTCGACTGACGATTTGCTTACGTCGCTATTATTTACTAAATTTGCACCACAAATGTTGCCCCGATAGTTCAACGGATAGAATAGAAGTTTCCTAAACTTTAGATAGCAGTTCGATTCTGCTTCGGGGTACTATCATATAAGAGCGACTTTGCCCGCCGGGTAGAGTCGCTTTTCTTGTAAATCGACGCTTTATATATAAGAGAATAGCCGACTCCGTGATGGGGTCGGCTATTCGAGGTTATGAAGTATGTTTTATTATTTTTTTGCTGCTTTGCGGCTGCGGTCGATGAGGTAAGCAACGGGAGATGCCAAGTAGATAGTGGCAAGAGTACCGATGATTACACCAAACAACATTGCAAAGATGAAGCTGCGGATTGAGTCGCCACCGAGGATGAAGATTACGATGAGCACCAAGAGAGTTGATCCTGAGGTCATTATCGTACGGCTCAATGTACTGTTGATAGAGCTGTTCATCGTGGTGAAGAAGTCTTGCTTGGGGTATAAACCGAGGTTTTCACGCACACGGTCGAACACTACCACGGTATCGTTGATCTGGTAACCGATAACGGTCAAGATTGCCGCGATAAACGATTGGTCAATTTCCATTGAGAAAGGAAGTATGCCCCAGAAGAGTGAGTAGAATCCGATGATTGAGAATGCGGTGAACGCTACGGCAGCAAGTGCTCCGACAGAGAATGCGATGTTGTGGAAACGCACCAAGATGTAGAGGAACATTGCGATGAGCGCGAGAATCACGGCGATGTAAGCGTCGTTCTTCATGTCGGCTGCCACAGATGGTCCTACTTTTTGCGAACTCATGATACCTACGTGCTCGTTGGTGGTAGAGAAGTCGGTCAACGACATTCCGTTGAGCTCTTCTTGGAGTCCGTTATAAAGAATTTCGGTGATTTCTTTGTCTACGCCTTCAGTCTCTTCATTGATCTTGTAGTTGGTAGAGATGCGCACCTTGGTGTCGTTGTCGATAGTGATTACCGAAAGTGATGCATCGGGGAAGAGCGGAGCGAGCTTCTCTTGAAGTTCGTGAGTCTTTACAGGCTGATCGAATTGTACGATATAGTTGCGACCACCGGAGAAGTCGATACCTTGGTTAAGGCCGCGCACGAACAATGATGCGATTACAACTAAGATGATAGCACCGATTGCTACGAAGCTTGCTTTGCGTTGTCCCAAGAAGTTGATCTTGGTGTTGGTGAGCATGTTCTTTGAAGCCGAAGTGGTAAATGTCATCTTAGAGAAGATCTTGGTGTTTTTGCACATCACGAAGATCAAGCGTGACAAGTAAACGGCGGTGAAGAATGAGCATACAAGACCGATGATGAGGGTGGTGGCGAAGCCCTTGATAGGACCTGAACCGTAGAGAAGGAGGATTACACCGGTGATGACTGATGTCAAGTTAGAGTCGAAGATTGCAGAGAATGCGTTAGAATAACCATCTGCGATAGCTTGGTGGATATTCTTGCCTGCACGAAGCTCTTCCTTAGCACGTTCGAAGATAAGCACGTTGGCGTCGACAGCCATACCGAGCGAGAGCACGATACCGGCGATACCCGACAATGTGAGCACTGCTTGGAACGACGCAAGGATACCGAGCGTGAAGAAGAGGTTGAGGATGAGGCAGAGGTTGGCTACCACGCCGGGGAGAGTGCCGTAGAATGCAATCATGAAGACCATCAAAAGCACGAGAGCGATAACGAACGACAAGAAACCATCTTCGATAGCTTGCTTACCGAGCGACGGACCGATCACGGTGTCGCTGATGATGTCGACCTTAGCGGCCATCTTACCACTCTTGAGCACGTTGGCCAAGTCTTTTGCTTCGTCGACGGTGAAGTTACCGGTGATTTGTGAGCGACCGCCTTCGATTACTGAGTTTACGTTAGGATATGAGTAAACGTGTTCGTCGAGTACGATAGCGATGCTCTTGCCGAGGTTGTTTTGAGTGATGCGAGCCCATGCTTTGGCACCTTCGTTGTTCATGGTCATTGACACAACGTTGCCTTGGAGCTGCTCGTAGTCGCTCGATGCCGATACGATAACGTCGCCGGTGAGGGCGGGCTTGCCGTTAGAGGTCTTGAGCGCGATGAGGCGGTAGAACTCTGCTTTGCGCTTGCCGTTGAGCGAGTCGGTGTATTCCACTTGTTGCGGTTTTACTTCCCAACGGAGCTTGAGGTTGGCGGGAAGAATGCGTTGAGCGGTGGGCGAGGTGAGGATTGAGTCGATCACTTCGCGGTTGGCTGAAGTAGCCATTGCTACAAGCGGAGTGCCTGCATATCCACCTGCTGCGAAATATCCCGTAAGGCTCTTGACGGTAGAAGTGGTGTCGGCAGCGAGAGCTTGGTCGAGCGCCATGAGAGAGTTTTGGATTTCGTCGAGAGTGTAAGTTTCGAAAAATTCGAGGTTGGCCGACGCTTTGAGAAGGTCGCGCACACGGTCATGCTCTTTCACGCCGGGGAGTTCGAGAAGGATTTGACCATCCTTTTCGAGCGCTTGGATGTTGGGAGCTACAACGCCAAATTGGTCGATACGATTGCGAAGCACGTTGGTAGAGCTTTGCACACGGTCTTTTACTTCTTGCTTGATAGCAGTTTCGACTTGGTCGTTGTTGATGCCACGGTCCACATGATCCTTAAATACGACAGCGAGGTCGGCGTTGGGGTCGATCTTGAGGTATTCTTTGCAGAAAGTGCCCACATAGTCGTTGGTCTTGGTTTTAGCCACAACAGAGTCGGTGGCGGCGAGAACGCGGTTGAATGTAGGGCTGTCTTCAGCGTGAGCCATCGAACGAAGGATGTCGGGCACAGAAATCTGGAGGGTAACGTTCATACCACCCTTGAGGTCAAGACCGAGCCCCACGCCCATCTTTTGCACTTCGTTGAATGTATAGCCGAGATACACTTTCTCTTTACCGATAGAATCGATGTAGTTTTTGTAAGCCTTTTGGTAGGCTTCGGAGTTGGTGTCGCCACCGGCAACGAGCGATGCTTGTTCTGCTGCTTTATCCTCGAAGTGGCTTGTAACCACTGAGAATGAGAGGTAGAACAAACATACAAGTACGAGGAAAATCGCAATAATGCCGGAAACAACGCTTCCTAAAATTCCTTTGCTTTGCATGTGTTAGATATATAATTTAAGTTATTAAAATTTATTTCGTTAGATTTTCAGCTTGCAAATATAACACAAATTTTCTGTTATTAAGTAATTGAATTCCCGCTTTTTTTGAAAAATCGCTGTAAATCCGCGAAATCCGCAAATTCTTATTGATAAAAAGGGCTGTGTCCTATTTTTATGACGCAGCCCTAAATATATTATTTCTTTTGGTACTTAGTAGAGTATTTATGTCCGGCGCTATCGGTGTATGACAATATGTAAATTCCTTTGTTCAAAGAAGAGATGTCGATATCATCATTGCTATTTTGAGTGTATAAAACTCTACCTTGTATATCACAGATTGTAATATCGGAAATAGCGGATTTGTCTCCAATAATAGAAATGGTATTATCTGCTACGCTAAATGTAATATTGTCGTCAACGCGAACAAGAGGCAACTCCGAATGACTATTTTTAATTTCTTCAAGCCGATTTAGAATGTCGGGGTCGGTTATATAATCGGTAGTTAGAATCGTTTCACTGGTAGAGAATCCATATTTATTAATTGCCCAAACGCAATAAAAATCTCCCCAATCGGCAAAGTCGCTATGATATGTAGCAGTGTCGGTGTCATCGGACTCTTTGTAAAAAGGCTCTATAAGCCCGAACCCTTTTGATGGAAATTCGAAACAAAAAGGCGTAGTGGTACTTAGAGCATTAAAATAATCCGCTTGCTTTGCCGAAGCAGTAACATATAAATTTCCATTAGGGAAAATCATATCATATTCCCAATCATAGACATATTCATATTCATATCGAATGTCTTCTATAATAACTTTAGATGGAAGCAAATTCAGTGTTATTTCTATTTTCTCAATAATGTTCCCATTGGTCGATATTTGAATAAATCCAATATAATAGATTGAGTCGTCAGTGTCGTTTGTAAACTGATGTAGTTTGGCGGAAATGTCTTTACCTATAATAGCTGTTTCAAAATCAATATAGAATTTTCCTGTTGAACTTTCCGATTGAGAAACAAGTATACTTTCAGATTTATCAGCCGACGTGTATAGGAAAAACTGCCAATCTACTACGAAATCTGATTGGTCAAGTGAAAATGTTGGATTTTCCTCATCCAAAAAGATATGAGAAGTATTGACTTTTTGTCCATCTGATAGCAAAATATCGGGAGAAATGTTTTGAGTATTTATTATAGAGGAGATTGACAATAGCATTAATAAAATAAGGTGTTTCATTGCTTTAAGTATTTAGAAATGACTGTCTGCTTAAAGAAAAATTCATAAATCTTCTCAATGTAATTTATAGAAGTTTCCTTTGTTTAACAATGCAAATACAATTAATAAATCTGAGAATGAGATGATATTGTTATATAATTTTTTGCCGAATGGGGATGTAGGTTGGTCGGAGGCTCTTTTGTATGTCAATATTTTGTTTTGGCGGGGGAAAAGCGTAATTTTGTGGTAGAAAATGCTCATTTATGGATAGCTTAAAGAAATCGCTCATTGGCATGACTTTGCAGCAGCTGCAACAGGTGGCTGCCGATGCCGGACTGAAATCGTTTGCCGCTAAGCAGATGGCTCAGTGGCTGTATGAGAAACGGGCAGTGTCGATCGACGAGATGACCAATCTGTCGCTCAAGGCTCGCCAACTGCTCAAACGCGACTACACTGTAGGACGCCGAGAGCCGAAGATGGAGGCTCGCTCGGTCGACGGAACGGTGAAGTATCTGTTTGACGGGGTGGGAGGTCGCGACATCGAGGCGGTGTATATCCCCGACCGCGAGCGAGCTACGCTGTGTGTGTCGTCGCAAGCAGGGTGCAAGATGAATTGTCGTTTTTGCATGACGGGCAAGCAGGGCTTTCACGGCGACTTATCGGCTGCCGACATCATCAACCAAGTACTGTCGATACCCGATAGCGAGAAGTTGACCAACATAGTGTTTATGGGTATGGGTGAGCCGATGGACAATCTTGATGCGGTGTTGACGGCTATCGAAATCCTTATTGCCAAGTGGGGGCTTGCGTGGAGTCCGAAGCGCATCACAGTGTCGTCGATAGGCAAAATCAAAGAGCTTAAGGTGCTGCTCGACACCACCAAGGTTCATGTCGCTATCAGCGTTCACTCGCCTTACTCAGATGAGCGATTGAGCTTGATGCCTGTGGAGCGAGCCTATCCTGTGAGAGCTGTGATGGAGCTGATGCGCGACTACGACTTCTCTCACCAGCGTCGACTGTCGATGGAGTATATCTGCTGGCGAGGACTTAACGACGACCTCCGCCACGCTGAAGCTCTCACGCGCTTGCTGCGCGGACTCGACTGCCGAGTAAACCTCATTCGCTTCCATGCCATACCGGGTGTTGACTTGGAGTCGTCGTCGGAGGAAAACATGGTGGCATTCCGCGACTATCTCAACGAAAAGGGTATCACTGCCACCATCCGAGCCTCACGCGGAGAGGATATAATGGCCGCTTGCGGTATGCTCGCCGGTCAAGACCATCACTCGTCCGACCAAGCATAACGACTCCCTTCGTCGCGCTAAGAGTGCAACCATTGAAAGGGGGCGAGTTTCAAAACTTGAAAATTTTTAAAGTTTTGAAACCGGGAATAAATAACAAAGAGGGTGTCTC
>CAZWWS010000025.1:35818-37464 GCA_964637445.1 uncultured Muribaculum sp. | reverse complement strand
GTCGCGACGCTGATTTTTTTTCACAGAAGGACACGGAAAGGCACAGAATTTTTTTGTAGGGGCGGATTGTAATATCCGCCCGGATGGGGGCTAATGGGACGAATGGGACGGATTGGTGACGGCGTACCGACGGCTGAAGCCGCCGGTTACCTTAGACGATGCCCCGGAGGGGCATTGCGGTGGGGGATTGCGGAAAATTTGTAGGAAGAACTTGTTTATTGGAGAAATCTGAATATCTTTGTGGATGAGTAATATATGATAAATGTAATCTGTTATGGAAGACAAAAATATAGTACCTCTAAATAATGAGTTTGATGAAATAGTGCTGATTATACAGCGAGCTCGTGAGAAGGCTGTGTATCAAGCGAATGCTACGATGGTAGATTTATATTGGAATATTGGAAAGATTCTCCACTATAAGATTTGTAATTCGGAATGGGGGGATGGTGTAGTGAAGCAGCTGTCAATGTATATTTCACGAAATTATTCGGAGTTAAGAGGCTTCTCTGATAAAAATCTATGGAGAATGAAGCAATTTTATGAGGTGTATAGTGGAATGGAATCGAAACTCTCACCACTGGTGAGACAAATCAGCTGGACAAATAATCTGATTATATTAAGCAGAACGAAGAGTATAGATGAAAAAGAATTTTACTTAAATCTATGTGCAAAAGAACGATATTCGAAGCGCGAGTTGGAACGTCAGATCGATAGTGCTCTATATGAAAGGAAGGTGCTAAACAGTCCTAAACTTTCGCCGATGGTGAAGGATATGAATGCTTCTACCGATGATATATTTAAGGATAGATATGTAATGGAGTTTCTCGGCAAAAAGGAATTTAGCACGGAGAATGCTTTTAGAATGGCATTGGTGAGCCATATGAAGGATTTTATATTGGAGCTTGGTAAGGACTTTATATTTATCGGTCAGGAATATCGTATCCAAGTGGGCTATAGTGATTTCCGAATAGATTTGTTGTTTTATCACCGAGAATTGCAATGTTTGGTAGCTTTTGAATTAAAGAATGAGAAGTTCAAACCGGAACATTTGGGGCAATTGAATTTCTATCTTGAGGCTTTGGATCGCGATGTGAAGAAGTCAAAAGAGAATCCAAGTATTGGGGTGTTGTTGTGTAAGGATAAGGATGATGAGGTGGTGGAATATGCGTTGAGTAGGAGTCTATCACCAACTATGGTAGCAGAATATCAGCTTTGTCTGCCAAATAAGAAGATCTTGCAGCAAAAATTGCGAGAAATATTTGAAGAAAATGAGTGTTGAGAATTAGATGGTCTCACAGAAGGCACGGAAAGGCACAGAATTTTTTTGTAGGGGCGGATTGTAATATCCGCCCGGATGTGGGGGCAGAGGGTGACGAATCGGTGACGGCGTACCGACGGCTGAAGCCGCCGGTTACCTTAGATGATGCCCCGGTGGGGCACTGCGGGTGGGCAGGATTGTGGATTTTGGGACATAAGGACATAAGGGGTTGCGGTGCGTTAGCTCTTATGTGGCTTATGTACTTATGTCTTATACTTATACTTATGTCGGGGGGGCGGATATATTAATCCGCCCCTACGGATGTGGGTGTGTGGCGGATATATTAATCCGCCCCTACGGATGTGGGTGTGTGGCGGATATATTAATC
>CAZWWS010000025.1:0-35718 GCA_964637445.1 uncultured Muribaculum sp. | reverse complement strand
CGCCCCTACGGGTGTGGGTGTGGGATATATTAATCCGCCCCTACGGGTGTGTGGGTGTGTGTGGAGGGGAAATGGCACAAATGCCCTTGGTTTGTGCCAAAGGTTAAGGTTATGTTAAGATGCGTGAGATAGGAAAAGTTTCATTATTTTTGCAGTGTGAAAATGAATTGTTCTGAAATAATCTCGAAATAAATTAAAAACAAGATAAGACGATATGGCTAAGATACAAGGTGCAGTGGTGATAAATCAGGAGCGCTGTAAGGGTTGCGACTTGTGTGTCGTGGCTTGCCCTAAGGGTGTGCTTGCCCTTCAGCCTAAGGAGGTGAATAATCGAGGATATCATTTTGCCTATGCTGTGAGACATGAGGATTGCATCGGTTGCACGAACTGTGCGTCAGTGTGTCCGGATGGTTGTATTGAGGTGTATCGAGCAACGATAGAGTAAGAAACATCAAGGATATATCGAAAAATATGAATGAAGATGTAAGATTGATGAAGGGTAATGAGGCTATCGCTCATGCGGCGATACGCTATGGGGTAGATGGCTATTTCGGTTACCCGATCACTCCTCAGTCGGAGATATTGGAGACGCTTGAGGAGGAGATGCCATGGGAGACTACTGGTATGGTGGTTCTCCAGGCCGAGAGTGAGGTTGCAGCGATCAACATGGTGTATGGCGGCGCAGCGACCGGCAAGGCAGTTATGACGTCGTCGTCGTCGCCCGGTGTTAGCTTGAAGCAGGAGGGTATCTCTTATATTGCGGCTGGTGAGTTGCCGGCGCTGATAGTGAATGTGATGCGCGGCGGCCCCGGTCTTGGCACGATACATCCGTCGCAGGCCGACTATTTTCAGGCAACGAAGGGAGGCGGTCATGGAGACTATAGGCTAATAGTGCTTGCACCGGCGACTGTGCAGGAGATGGCCGACTTTGTGTGTCTGGGCTTTGACTTGGCATTTAAGTATAGGACACCGTCGATGATATTGGCCGATGGTATTGTTGGTCAGATGATGGAGAAGGTGGTGCTACCTGAGCAGCGGAAGCGGAGGACCGATGAGGAGATAGCGGAGCAGTGTCCGTGGGCTGTGATGGGTCGTCCGAAGAGCCGGCAGAAGAATGTGATGACTACGCTTGAGCTCGATGATGATGCGATGGAGGAGATAAATCTGAAATTGCAGGCAAAGTATGCCGAAATAGAGAAGAATGAGGTGAGATATGAGGAGTATATGACGGAGGATGCCGACTACTTGGTGGTGGCGTTCGGGTCGATAGCTCGTATATGTCGCAAGAGCATCGAGGAGGCGCGCGAGATGGGCGTGAAGGTAGGGTTGATACGTCCGATCACGTTGTGGCCGTTCCCGAAGGCGGCTATCGGCAGGCTTTCACAAAGGGTGAAGGGTATGCTGGTGGTTGAGATCAATGCCGGCCAGATGGTGGAGGATGTGCAGCTTGCCAATGAGGGTCATGTGCCTACTTATCACTATGGTAGGATGGGTGGCAATGTGCCGAGCCCGACTGAGGTGCTTGATGTGATGAAAGAAAAGTTTGGAATCGCTAAAGATGAGAAGTAAATGAATCCGCAAGATATAATAAAGCCTGAGAATCTGGTGTATCGTAAGCCGGAGTTGCTTAATGATAATCATATGCACTATTGCCCGGGGTGCAGCCACGGGGTTGTGCACAGGTTGGTGGCCGAGGTGCTCACTGAGATGGGCATCGAGGAGAAGACGATAGGCGTGGCTCCGGTGGGGTGCGCTGTGTTTGCCTACAACTATGTTGATATCGACTGGATAGAGGCGGCTCATGGTCGCGCTCCGGCGATAGCTACGGCGGTGAAGCGATTGCACCCGGGCAAGGTGGTGTTTACGTATCAGGGCGATGGCGATTTGGCTGCGATAGGTACGTGTGAAACGATCCATGCGGCTAATCGTGGTGAGAATATTGTGATAATTTTTATCAATAATGGTATATATGGCATGACCGGGGGTCAGATGGCTCCGACGACGCTTGAGGGAATGAAGACGTCGACTACGCCTTATGGGCGACGTGTGGACTTGAACGGGTATCCTCTGAAGATTTCGGACTTGCTGGCTCAGCTTGACGGTACGTGCTATGTGACCCGGCAGTCGGTGCATACGCCGGTGGCTGTGAGACGGACTAAGGCTGCGCTGAAGAAGGCGTTTGAGAACGCGATGGCGGGCAAGGGGACGTCGCTGGTGGAGGTTGTGTCGACGTGCAACTCGGGCTGGAAGATGAGCCCAGCCGATTCTAACCGCTGGATGGAGGAGAATATGTTTAAGAAGTACCCGATGGGTGACTTAAAGAATGTGTAAGAAAGGCTTATGAAAGAGGAAATCGTAATAGCAGGATTTGGCGGCCAGGGAGTGCTGTCGATGGGCAAGATACTGGCGTATGCCGGGCTGATGAATGATATGGAGGTGACTTGGATGCCTTCGTATGGTCCTGAGCAGCGCGGCGGAACGGCTAATGTGACTGTGATACTGAGCGACGGAGCTATCAGCTCTCCGGTGCTCGACAGCTATGATACGGCTGTGATACTTAACCAGCAGAGTCTGGATAAGTTTGAGAGGATGGTGAAGCCTGGCGGAGTGCTGATCTATGACTCTTATGGTATTCATCGCGCTCCGACGCGGCAGGATATTGCTGTGTATAGGGTGGATGCGATGGAGGCTACGTTTGAGATGGCGAGCTCAAAGGCTTATAATATGGTGGTGCTTGGTGCGCTGCTGAAGGTGAAGCCGCTTGTGCCGATGGAGGCTGTGGTGAAGGGGCTGAAGAAGACTCTTCCGGAGCGTCATCATCATCTGATACCGATGAATGAGGCGGCGATAGCGCGCGGAATGGAGCTGATATAACTCACGGAAGGGCGCAGATTTGACAGAAGATTTTTTTGGGGACATAAGAACATAAGGCTACGCGGTTGTGTGGCCTTATGATTTTTTTTGGGCATAAGGCTATGGGTTAATGATTGCTTCGCAATCGGCCGGTGGTAGGCGAATGGGTCTAATTGGACTAATGGGGCAAATTAGTGACGGCGTACCGACGGCTGAAGCCCGCGGTTACCATAGATGATGCCCCGGAGGGGCATTGTGGGGGGCGACACCGGTGGATTTTGAGACATAAGAACAAAAAGACATAAGGGGTGGGCGGATATATTAATCCGCCCCTACGGGTGTGGTCATTCCTATTCCTCATTCCTCATTCGGCTTATTGGAGGAGGGGGGTGATGCGGGCGATGAGTTCGTCGCCGAGACGGGATTTTGTGGAGATGTGGTCGAGTACCATTCTGACGAATGGGTCGGACTCGAATGTGCCTCTTACGTGCTCGAAGTCGCTTTCTTGCCGTGCTTCTGCTCCGTCGACTCCGAATCCGGTCTTGGACATGAGTGAGAATTCTTTCTGTGCGTCGTCGTATAGCATGCGGTCGAGTGTGACGACTTGGTGTCGCCAGCGGTTGACGATGTCGATGATGTCTTGTGGTGTGACTTGGTCGAGCGGTTTTCCCCACCAACTTTGGAAGTGCTCGGCTACCCATGACCATTCCATGTCGTAGTAGCGGGCGTGGAGTGAGCGGAAGCGTTGCTCGATCCGGTCGAGGGTGTTGACGCGCTGCTCGATGATGTCGCGAATGAGGGCTGAAATTTCGCTTTTTGGTGCGATGAGCCCGCAAAGGTCGAGCCATTCACCGGTGCCGGGGATTGAGGAGTCGGGGCGCAGGCGGTCGATGATTTGGTCGGGGGATGTGAAGTTGATGCCTTCGAGGCGCTTGATGACGGAGTTGCCCATGAATTTGTCGATAGCCATGGCGTAGTATTCGCGTCCTTTGCGCAGGGCTCGGGCTTCGATGGTGGTGTTTTGGTAGGAGTAGCGGTCGGCGGTGAGTCCTGATGTCTGCTCGATGGTGTTGAGGAGTTCGATTCCGCCGATCATCTTGGATATGGTGTAGGGGCTTAGGAGGTTGAAGTTGATTTGGTCGAGTCGGTCGGGGTCGCGTCGTTTGTCTCGCTTGGGCCACTTCTGGGCGTCGCGGATGGTGCCAACGCTTTTGAGGTTGACGCCGGGGACGAGGTAGGTGCGGCTGTGGCTCTCGATGAGGTAGGAGAACGGTAGTCGCGAGGTGTCGGGGTGAGAGACGTGTCGTCCCATGACGAGGGAGAATGCTCCGATTTTGGCGGGCCAGAGGATGTAGGAGTCGGAGGTGGTTTTGGAGCCGCGTTCGACTACGCCTTGGTGGATGGGTCCGAGTTTATACATGTGGTTGGACTGGTTGGATCCGGATCCGGCGTTGAGGAAAGAGAACATTCCTGCGATGAGGAGGCTCGACTTGTGCATGGTGACGGTGTAGGGTCCGGCGAATATGGCGCATGCTTCGCCGTTTTCGCAGGTGCAGTTGGCGAAGAAGAGGGAGTCGTGGGCAGAGAAGAGGTGGGTGAGGTGGGAGGCTTGTCCGACGAAAGAGTGGAGGAGCACGACGCCGTTTTCGACGCGGGCGCCGGCGGCGAGGATGAAGTCGGTGGCTATGACGTTGGCTCCGACGTAGACGGGCTGGACTTCGGATCCGGTGATGGTGCCGTTGGTGAGTCGAGTGGCGCCTTCGATGCGTGTGTGGTGCCCGATGTTGACGTTGGTGATGACGCCGGTGTTGACGATGGAGGCGCCGACACCGATGGTGCCTCGGTCGGCACGGCATGATTCGACGTGGTCGCGGACGATGGCTTGGAGGCGCGCAGTTAGCTTGGGGTTGTGGCGATACATGGCGAGCATGTAGGCAGTCTGAGCTGACAGGCGCTCGAAGATTGGGACTTCGCGGCCGCCGGTCTCGTTGAGAACTGAGACTTCGGTGCCGACGCCGAATGTGGAGCCGGGTGTGGCGACGATGCGGTTGACGTTTTCGATGTAGACGCCGGAGTGGATGTTGTAGTTGGCGATGTAGTTGGCGACGGAGTTGATGTAGACTCCGTCGGCGATGTCGACGTTGTGGAGGGTGGCGTTGGTGATGCCGGCACGTCGTGCTATGCCGCCTTCGAGGGTGAAGGCGGTGTCGGTGGCACCGAGGCGAATGTCGCCGGAGAAGGTGACGTTGGTGTAGGAGTCGGGGTTGAAGAGGGGAGATACGAGGACTCGACTCCAATCATCGCATTTGCATTGGCGTGACTCAAGCGCAGCGATTTGGGTGTTGGTCAGGTTTCTGTAGTTCATAGGTGTATATGTATTGGAAAAATGGGAAATTAGTCTTCCGGGGGAAGGATGTCGTCGTATTTTTGGAAAAGGAAGTCGTTGTAGGGGAATCGGGAGAGGTGAACTTCCTTTGCTTTGTCGTAGAGCTTCTGCTTGAGGAGGTCGATGTTGGTGCCGTTGCGGGCAGAGATGAAGACGCAGTTGTCGGCCATCTTGGCCATCCAGGAGGCTTCGAGCTCGTGGAGGGGAATGTTTTCGCGAGTGCGCGGAGTTAGGTCGTCGTCGTCTTTCGGGGTGTAGGTGAAGGCGTCGACTTTGTTGAACACGAGTATAGTTGTTTTGTCGACTGCACCGCCGCAGATGTCCTGAAGTGTTTTGTTGACGACTTCGATTTGCTCTTCAAACTGTGGGTGGCTGATGTCGACGACGTGGACGAGGATGTCGGCGTCGCGGACTTCGTCGAGAGTGGACTTGAATGAGTTGACCAGATGAGTGGGGAGCTTGCGGATGAATCCGACGGTGTCGGTGAGGAGGAATGGGAGGTTGTCGATGATGACTTTGCGCACGGTTGTGTCGAGGGTGGCGAATAGCTTGTTTTCGGCGAAAACTTCGCTTTTGCTGAGGAGGTTCATGAGTGTTGACTTGCCGACGTTGGTGTATCCGACGAGGGCAACGCGAGTGAGCTTGCCTCGATTTTTGCGCTGGATGGATTTCTGCTTGTCGATGCTTACGAGCTCGGCTTTGAGTCGGGCTATTTTGTCGAGGATGATGCGTCGGTCGGTCTCGATCTGTGTTTCACCTGGACCGCGCATACCGATGCCGCCTCGCTGGCGTTCGAGGTGAGTCCAGAGGCGTGTGAGTCGCGGGAGGAGGTATTGGTATTGAGCGAGCTCGACTTGGGTCTTGGCGTTGGCGGTCTGAGCGCGCTTGGCGAAGATGTCGAGGATTAGGCTTGTTCGGTCGAGGATTTTGACTTGGAGCTCGCGCTCGATGTTGAGCACTTGCTTGGATGTGAGGTCGTCGTCGAAGATGACCATTCCTATTTCGTTTTCTTCGATGTAGGCTTTGATTTCAGCCAATTTACCTTTACCGACGAATGTGCGCGAGTCGGGGTGGTCGAGACGCTGCAGGAATGTTTTCTCAGCGATGGCACCGGCTGTGTCGGCGAGGAAAGCGAGTTCGTCGAGGTATTCACGAGCTTTTGTTTCGTTTTGAGTGGCGGTGATGAGGCCGACGAGAACGGCTCGCTCGGTGATCTCTTGGCTTATGATAATATCTTTCATTCAGTAGTCGCTATGATGGTTGATGAGTGAATGCGGTAACACTCAAGTGCAAAGATAATAGATGACGATGGAAAATGCAAGCGGATCAGAGGGTGATGCCGTCGAGGAGGCGGCAATAGGTGGCGATGGCGTTGCGAATTTCGTCTAAGCGGATGAATTCGTCGGCGGTGTGAGAACGCGACGATGAGCCTGGCCCGAGCTTGAGCGACTGCCACGGCATGAGTGCTTGATCGGAGAGTGTGGGGGATCCGAATGGGATGGCGCCCATGATTTGGAGGCGCTGCACGAGGGGGTGAGATGTGTCGATGTGCGAGGAGTTGAGGCGAGTGGATCGGGGAGTGAGTGTGCAGTCGGGCACGGCTGCTCGTATAAGCTCAAGGGTGTCGGTGTTGGAATAGGCGTCGGTGGTGCGCACGTCGACCACGAAGGTACATTGGTCGGGGACGACGTTGTGTTGCGTACCGGCGTTGATCTGCGTGACGGATATTTTGACCGGCCCGAGTGTGGGTGACTCTTGTGGTAGAGTGAGAGTGCGGAGAGTTTCGACTATGGGGAGGGCGCGATAAATGGCGTTGATGCCTTCGGAACGCGCGGCGTGTCCGGACTTGCCGGTAACGATGCCGTCGAGCACCATGAGGCCTTTTTCGGCAATGGCCGGCTGCATATCGGTGGGCTCGCCAACGATGGCTACGGAAACCGGGGGGAGCATCGGGATGACGGATTCGATGCCGTTGCGTCCGCTCACTTCTTCTTCGCATGATGCGAGGAGGATGAGATTGTAGGAGCGCGGACGGTGGCTCATGTAGAGTAATGTGGCGATGAGCGACACCAAGGGACCGCCGGCGTCGTTGCTACCGAGGCCGAAGAGTCGACCTTCGTCGTCGACGAGCGGGGTGAAGGGGTCGCGTGTCCATCCTGAGACGGGCTTGACGGTGTCGATGTGGGAGTTGAGCAACAGTGTAGGACGCTCGGGATTGTAGTCGGGTGCGATGACCCAGACATTGTTGCCGTGGCGATTGGTGGCACAGCCGTTGGCTTCGAGGAAACGCTGCACACAATCGGCAGCGGCGGCTTCGTCGCGCGAAACAGCGGGAATGGCAATCAGCTCTTTGAGCAGGTCAACGGCTTGATAATAAAGTTGGTCCATATCGACAGAATTAGCGAGTGATGAGATATCCGCCGGTGTTGTTGGGGGTGACGGAGTATTGTTGCAACCCAAATCGTTGGTCGGCGGCTTTGCCTGACAGAGGGTATCCACCGAGTGAGTAGATGTCGAAGGTGCTGCCGCATTTAGGGCATTTGGCGCAGAGGTTTTCGGTGTCGACGGTGACACGCACATCGTTTTTGCGCTCAACGGGGCAAGCGAGGTCGAATGCTTTCGGGACGTTATTGACGTCGCAGACGAGCAATATGCCGCCAAAACCGGTGTAGGAGAGCGATGTGTAGGGATAGTTGGCGGGAATGTTTTTGCTTTTGATAAACATTCGATAGTCGGGCGTGGCTGCAACGCCGTAGGTGTTCCATTCGCCTACGGAAGCAAACTCAAGCCTGACGGCCGATGGGGGGATGCGCTCGTCGTCGATGGATTCGCACGCTGAAAGAGTGATGACGGCGAGTAGGAGTGTCAGAAAATATCTCATCGAAGAATGCTGTTGATTTCGTCGAGTTCTTCCGGTGTAAACTCTATGTTGGATAGCGCACCGAGGCTGCTGTCTAATTGCTCCAACGTGCGGGGTCCGATGATGACCGATGTAACGACCGGTTTGGCGAGGAGCCAGGCGATGGCGAGTTGCGACAGCGATTGATTGCGATGGGCGGCGATGTCGTTAAGACGACGAAGTCGCTCTATTAATTCGGGGGTTACGTTGTCGGCGGATATATATTTTCCCATACCGGCGCGAGAGTCGGCAGGAATGCCGTCGATATATTTGGCTGAGAGTAACCCTTGCTGCAACGGACTGAAAGCGGTGTAGCCCATGCTGTATTTAGCGAGGAGAAGCGAGTGCTCGGGAGTGAGGTCATCGACGAGCATATTGCTCTTTTCTTGATAGATGATAGCCGGCACATGGGCATCGTGCAGGTATTTGAGGGCAATCTCCATCTTGTCGACCGGATATTTCGATAGGCCGACATAGAGTGCTTTACCGGCATGCACGATGTCGACGAGCGCTTGCATCGTCTCTTCCACGGGAGTGACACTATCGTAGCGATGGGAGTAGAAAATATCTACATATTCGAGCCCCATTCGTGAGAGCGATTCGTCGATGCTTGTCATGAGCATCTTGCGAGATGAGCAATTCCCGTAAGGACCATGCCACATTTCGTGCCCGGCTTTTGTGGTGATGACCATTTCATGGCGGTAGGGTCGAAGAGATTGACGGAATATTTTTCCAAAAGTCTCTTCGGCTGCACCGAATGGCGGTCCGTAGTTGTTGGCGAGGTCGAAAGCGGTTATGCCTTGGTCGAAAGCGCGGAAAACACGTTCTTGACAAGAGGCAAAAGTGTCGATTTCACCAAAATTCCACCAAAAGCCCAATGTTAGGGCCGGAAGAACGAGTCCGGTGCTACCACATCGACGATAGGGCATGCGTCCATCGTAGCGTTCGCTGTCAGGGACATATACCGGTCTTGGAGCGGGAATTGTAGCCATAACTATTATCTATTTAATAAAAGGCGGAAAGCCTCATGGAAAGTGTCGAAATTGAACTGAGCGTAGGTCTTGTCGTAGAGCGCGCGGATGCGGTCGTTGCAAAGATTACCGATTGAGCCTTCGTGGGTGTGGTGCACCTCGGAGGGCGGTGTAAATTCGCCACGCTCGATGGCGAGCCCGACTTGCTTGTAGGCATCGCGGAAGGGAGTGCCATCGAGTGCGAGCCGATTTACGACTTCGACCGAGAACATCAGGTCGTAGCGTGGGTCGGAGAGAATGTCGGCGTTGACCTTTATTTGCGAGATCATGGCGTTGACCATGCGCAAAATATCGATGATGGAGTCGAATGCCGGCAAGAAGTTTTCTTTGATGAGCTGCAGGTCGCGGAAGTAGCCCGATGGGAGATTGTTGGTGATGAGAGTGATCTCGTAGGGGAGTGCTTGCAGTTTGTTGCATTTGGCTCTTGTAAGCTCAAAGACGTCGGGGTTCTTCTTGTGGGGCATAATCGACGATCCGGTGGTGAACTCGTCGGGGAGCTTGATGAATCCGAAGTTTTGGGAGTTGAACATACAGGCATCGAAAGCGAGCTTTGACAGCGTGGCGGCGATGCCGGCGATGGCTTGTGCCACGATACGTTCGGTCTTGCCACGTCCCATTTGAGCATATACGACGTTGTAGTCCATCGACTCAAATCCGAGCAGGGCTGTAGTCTTGGTGCGATTGAGTGGGAATGATGAGCCGTAGCCGGCGGCGGAGCCGAGCGGGTTGCGGTTGGTCACCTCATAGGCGGCGCGCATCACGGTGAGGTCGTCGGCCAGTCCTTCGGCATAAGCGCCAAACCACAAGCCGAATGATGAGGGCATAGCCACTTGCAGGTGGGTGTAGCCGGGCATCAGCACGTCGCGGTAGCGGTCGCTTTGCTCGATGAGAGTGTTAAAGAGGCGGGTCATCTCGTTGACCACGTCTTCGATGCGCGAGCGGATGAACAGGCGCAAGTCGACGAGCACTTGGTCGTTGCGCGAACGGCCGGAGTGAATCTTCTTGCCGATGTCGCCAAGTCGGCGAGTGAGCATCAACTCTACTTGTGAGTGCACGTCTTCGATGCCTTCTTCGATGACAAACGAACCGTCCTCGGTGGTTTTATATATATCGCGAAGTTCGGCAGTGAGAGTCGTCATCTCGTCGGCAGTGAGCAATCCGATCGATTCGAGCATATTGATGTGGGCCAGCGAGCCGAGAATGTCGAATGGGGCGAGATATAGATCCATTTCGCGGTCGCGCCCCACGGTGTAGGCTTCAACGTCGTGGTCGACGGTGATATTTTTTTCCCAAAGTTTTTGAGCCATCTTCAGGTGTTATGCGTTGTAGTTAATCTTACCAACGAGTTCTCCCAGCTTGTCGGCAGCTTCTTGCAGCTTACCGCCTACCATGGGGCGAAGCATTGGAGGAATATCGATGTCGATAGCGGTAACGATGTCGGTCGAATTGTCGCCTTTGGCGGTCAAGTTGATCGATAGGGTGACGGGCACGGGCGAATTTTCGGCGGCGAGAGCTACGCGCGAGGGCGCATTACGCTCAACGACATTGAATGTGATAGCACCGACGGGAGCGGCATTGAGGACGATAGAGTCGTCGGTAAACTTAACGTCGCCGAGCTTTGTGCGAATTTCGTCGGGCAGAGCATCAATGCGGTTTTGAAGCGAGCCGATATGGCTCACACGATCGTAGACCTTGTCGATGGGGGCATCGGTGGTCTGCGGCTTACTTGAATATGTAGACATAATTAGTGTAAGGGACTTCTGATCGTAGAGTTATTACTTGTTGGGAACCCAAATAGAGGGGTCTTTACGCCATTCTTTGAGAGTCTCGATGTCGGCTTCCTTGATGTAGTCGGTAGCGAGCGCGGCTTCGAGCATAGAGTTGTAGTTGCTGAGAGTGCGAAGAGTGACACCTGCTTTTTTGAATGCATTTTCGGCAACGGGGAATCCGTAGGTGAAGATAGCGGCCATACCTACCACTTCGCAACCGGCAGCGCGAATGGCTTCAACGGCCTTCAATGAGCTACCACCGGTAGAGATGAGGTCTTCGATAACGACTACTTTCTGACCGGGCTTAAGATTGCCTTCGATGAGGTTTTCGAGGCCGTGGTCTTTCGGGGTAGAACGAACGTAAACGTAGGGGAGACCCATAGTGTCGGCCACGAGAGCACCTTGAGCGATAGCACCGGTAGCAACGCCGGCGATAGCGTCGGGCGCTTCAAATTCTTCCATGATGAGACGGCAGAGCTCTACTTTGATAAAGCTGCGAATGTCGGGATATGAAAGAGTTTTGCGGTTGTCGGTGTATATAGGAGAGTTCCATCCGGAAGCCCAAATGAATGGGTTTTCGGGTTGGAGCTTGATAGCGCTGATTTTAAGAAGTTTCTCGGCTAAGATACGATCTAACTGTTTCATAATGGTATGTAATTTTAATATTTTCGCAAAGATAGTAAGTTGTGCGGGCAAATGCAAATGCGAATTGCGATATTTTTCGACAATTTATTTAGGAGAGAGGCGAGGGAGGGGTTATTTGGATTTGCCGGAGAGGATGTCGGTGTATTCGCGGGGTGAGTTGATGAGGGTTAGGGCTTCGCGGTAGACGGGGTTGAGGTCGTTGGCGATGCGGAAGTATGTGCCGCTCTCAAACAGGTCGCGAGCGATCACGGCTTTCACGATGGTGCGCAATGTGGGCTCGGATGTGGCGAATTGGTCGGCATCGAATTTCACACCTTCTTTCTCTCCGAAGTCGATGAGTCCTTGCATGAGTGTGGGGGTGACGATGAATCCGTCTATAAATGCTTCTTCGGTCTTATACTGCGCCTTGAGCGAGTCGCGATTGGTGTCGACGTAGTTTATGCAGTATTGATTGAGCACGTTTTTCGATATAAGGTCGCGATAATAGTTGGTGTAGAAAGCGGTGTCGATGGGTACGAAGCGGTCGGGCATTATGCCACCGCCGCCGTAGACAGTGCGACCGTTTCGCAGCGTCTTGTAGGCGAGAGAGTCGGCAAAGTGAATGGAGTCGGCGCTGGTAAACTCGCCGGCATCGAATCTGCTCATGAGGTCTTTTGCGTAGTCGTCGCTGTGTCCCTCTTCGTAGGGCTTCTGGATGCAACGTCCAGATGGGGTGTAGTAGCGTGATACGGTGAGGCGTATCATGGAGCCGTCGGGGAATGGGAAAGGACGCTGAACAAGCCCTTTACCGAAGGTGCGTCGGCCTACGATAAGTCCGCGGTCGTGGTCTTGAATGGCTCCGGCAAAGATTTCGCTTGCCGATGCCGAGTATTGGTTGACCATGACCACTACTCGACCATCGCGGAAGTCACCACGCGACTGAGCGTAGTAGGATTGACGGGGGAGGCGCGGAGCTTCGGTGTAGACCAAGAGGTCGCCTTTGTCGAGGAAGTTGGATACGAGGTGCTGAGCGGCTTCGAGGTAGCCGCCGCCATTCTCTTCGAGGTCGATGATGAGGTTTTTGAGTCCTTGCTTGCGAAGTTTGGTCAATGCTTTGTTGAACTCATCGGGAGTCTCGGCGGCAAAGCGCGAGATGCGGATATATCCGGTAGTTGGGTCGGCCATATAGGCGGCGTCGATGCTGTAGATGGGAATGTCGTCGCGGATGATGCGGAACGAAAGCGTGTCGGGGATGTTGCGGCGCAAAACTTTGATATCGACGATTGTGCCTTTGGGACCGCGGAGATGTTTCTGAATGTCGGAGTTGACCATTTTTACACCGGAGATGGCGGTGTCGTTGGCGGAAATGATGCGGTCGCCCGGCCGAAGACCTACGCGCTCCGACGGACCTCCGGAAATGACTTGCAGCACGTAGAGCGTGTCTTGCAACATATTGAATTGAATGCCGATGCCGGAGAAATTGCCATCGAGCGGCTCGGTGAGCTTTTTGGTCTCTTCGGGAGTGGTGTAGGATGAATGGGGGTCGAGTGTGGCAATCATGGCTTTGATTGCTTCTTCTACGATGTGGTCGGCATTGACAGAGTCGACGTAGTAGTTTTCGATGACACTTTCAGCCAAACGGAGTTTGTGTCCCGGAGTCATAATCTGAGCAATGGTAGCGATGCTTAGTAGCGATGCTATGAAGGATAAAATCGTTTTTTTCATTGAGTAGTTGGAGATTGTAGTTTGTATTATTAAGACGAGAAAGGTGAGGGAAATGTTACATTTCGTCGGGGACGTAGGGGCTTATGTCGTAGCCGTGGCGCTGGAGGTCGCGTACCATCGTAGAGCTGATGTAGGACAGTTCCGGCAGGGTGTAGAGCAGAACGGTTTCGATGCCGGAAATGTTTCGGTTGGCATAGGCGAGGTTACGCTCGTACTCGTAGTCGGCAACGGTGCGCACTCCGCGCAGAATGAAGTTGGCACCCTCTTGACGGGCAACGTCGACGGTGAGAGCGTCGTAGCTGATGACTCGGACGCGCGGATGATTGCGCATGACTCGGCGGATGTGTTCGACACGTTCGTCGGTGGGTTTGTAGCATCGCTTGGCATCGTTGATGCCTACGGCAATGATGATTTCGTCGAAAAGCGCTAAGCCGCGCTCAACGATAGATAGATGGCCGGTGGTGAAGGGGTCGAAAGTGCCCGGATATATGGCCACACGGCGCTGTTCAGGATATTTGGGTGTCATCTTCTACAACAAGATTTTCTATGATAAAGTTTTGACGATCGACAGTGTTCTTGCCCATGTAGAATTCGAGGAGCTCGGCCACGCCGTCCTCTTTGCGCATGGTGACACGGTCGACGCGCATATCGGGACCGATGAAGTCGCGAAACTCTTCGGGAGAGATTTCTCCAAGACCTTTGAATCGGGTGATCTCAGCATTCTCTTTGAGCAACGCGATGGCATTGATGCGCTCTTCGTCGGTGTAACAATAATAAGTCTCGTTTGGTTGGTCGGCTTTGGATTTTTTAGGAGCAGCGGCGCCGATGCGGCGAGCTGTCTTTTTGTTGCGTACGCGGAACAGAGGTGTCTGCAATACGTAGACGTGACCTTTCTTTATCAGTTCGGGGCAGAACTGAAGGAAGTAGGTGAGGAGGAGCAGACGGATGTGCATACCATCGACATCGGCATCGGTAGCGATAATGACTTTGTTGTACCGGAGATCGTCGATGCTGTCTTCGATGTTGAGAGCGGCACGAAGCAGGGCAAACTCGTCGTTTTTGTAGACCTCAACAAGGGGCATTCCGTAGGTGTTGAGCGGCTTACCGCGGAGCGAGAATACGGCCTGAGTCTCAACGTCGCGTATCTTGGTGATAGAACCTGCAGCGGAGTCGCCCTCGGTGATGAAAATCGAAGAGGCTTTTTTCTTTTCTTCATCTCCCTTTGCGTCGCAAAGATGGACACGGCAGTCGAGCAGCTTCTTATTGTGGATGGCAAGTTTCTTGGCCTTTTCGCGAGATGCTTTGGTGACGCCTGCCATCGCTTTGCGGTCGCGCTCGCTTTCTTGCACCTTTTTGAGGATGATGTCGGCTATTTCGAGGTTTTTGTGCAAGTAGTTGTCGAGCTCTTTCTTGAGGAAGTCGGAGATGAATTTATTGACGGTGGGACCGTCGGGACCCATATCTTTGGAGCCGAGCTTGGTCTTGGTCTGAGATTCAAATACCGGTTCTTCCACTTTGATAGAGATAGCAGCCACCATACCGTTGCGGATGTCGGAGTATTCGAAGTTGCGTCCGAAATAGTCTTTGATGGTGCGCGAAGCAGCTTCTTTGAAAGCTGTGAGATGCGTACCGCCTTGAGTGGTGTGCTGTCCGTTGACGAAAGAGTAGTACTCTTCGCCATATTGGTTGGTGTGGGTGATGACAATCTCGATGTCGTCGCCTTTAAGGTGAATAGTGGGGTAGAGCTGGTCGGTGGTGAGGTTTTCCTTCAGGAGGTCGGCAAGACCATTGCGTGAGATGAATCGCTTGCCGTTGAAAATCATCGCCAGTCCGGTGTTGAGGAAAGTGTAGTTTTTGAGCAATGGCACGATGAACTCTTCGCGGTAGCGATAATCGCGGAAGATGGAAGCGTCGGGAGTGAAGCATACGAGAGTGCCGTTGGGCTCATCGGATGGCACGATGTCGCTTTCCGAAACGATTTCACCGCAAGAGTAGTCGACCGTCTTGCTCATGCCGTCGCGTGTGCTGACGATGTGGAATGATGTGGAAAGCGCGTTGACGGCTTTGATGCCGACACCATTCAGCCCGACAGATTTTTTGAACGCCTTTGAGTCGTATTTGGCTCCGGTGTTCATTTTAGAGGAAACATCCACCAATTTTTCCAAAGGAATACCACGACCATAGTCGCGCACGGAAACCGACGACTCATCGACTTCGATAGTGACTTGCTTACCGAATCCCATCATATACTCGTCGATGGTGTTGTCGAGAACTTCCTTAAGGAGGACATAAATACCGTCGTCGGAATTTGTGCCGTCGCCGAGCTTGCCGATATACATACCCGGACGACGACGAATGTGTTCTTTCCAGTCAAGTGTGACGATGTCGTCTTCGGTGTATTCAACCGAGGATGCGGGTTCGTTGTAGTCGGGAGTGTCTAATGAGTCGATAGGAAGTTCTTCTATTGCCATGATACGTTGATAGGTGTGGTTAAAGCATGAAAATATGCACTACAAATGTAGTAAAAATTTCGCTCAAGTGCAAAATTATCTCAATATCACGGGTGCTAACATGGCAATTCCTCTGCCTGATGTGGCAACGTAGGCGCAAGCAAAGCGATAGAAAGCGCGTCGAATCGGATTGGACTCGCGAGACAGCACTTCGGCCAAGAGTCGCGAGCTATGAGGACTATGCTCTTTCTTGTAAAGCCCGGCGAGGATGGCGCGACGTAGCTCAATATAGCGGACATAGCGCCGGGGCAATGCTACTTTTTCTAATGTCGATTGGCAAGTGTCGAGGGCGAGTTCCCATTCGTGGGGTCGAGAGGAGTAGTCGGTGCCGGTGATAGACGCGGCTTGTAGTATTACGTGGACGGTGGGTTTGTCTTTAAGTCGCTTGATATTGAGAGGCTTGGCGGTAAGTAGCCGAACGCCCAATTCGTAGTCGTCCCATCCGCGCATATTTTCATTCCAACCTCCGACAAGGCGGAGCAGTTCGGTTTTTGCCGCGTAGCGTTGAGTTGCAAAAGAGGCGTGAAAAATGTGCTGATATAGTGAAGTTTTGAATGTTTTAATGGCTTTAGAACCATCGAGTTGTAGGGTGAGGACATCTTTCCCGACGGCATCAAGCGAGGGATTGTCGCGAAACGCTTGAACGAAGGAGCGGACATGGTCGGGGAGCATGATGTCGTCGGAGTCGAAAAACATGACGTAGGGCGTAGTGACTTCGGCAAGCCCTTTGTTTCGAGCGGCACTTGCTCCGGGATGAGGTTCGGAAAGTACTGTGATGTGGAAGTCGGGGGATGCGTTGGCGTGTTGCCATTGCAAAAGGACTTCGAGAGAATTGTCGGATGAATTATTGTCGACAAGGATAAGCTCGATAGGTCGCAGAGTCTGCTTTGCGATGCTGTCGAGTGTGCGTTCCACGATGTGAGCGCGGTTGTAGACCGGTACAATGATTGAAATTTCGGCTTTCATTGTAAGATAAACGCGCAGATTTGCGTAAATATTATATATCTTTGTAAACAACTTCTAAAAACGATTGAAAATATGAGGATTCTCTTTGTAGGCGATGCGAGTAACTATCATAGAACATTGGCAGTAGCTTTGCGACATTTAGGTCATGAAGCGACAGTGGCGTCAAATGGTTCGCGGTGGATGCGCACGGAGCGTGACATTGATTTGTCGCGCCGGTTGCCATGGAAGTTTGGGGGGCTGGATTTGCAGATGCGTCTAAACAGATTGGCATCGCAGATGAGAGGATATGATGTGGTGCAGATAAATAATCCGATATTTGTCGACTTGCGTCCTCACCGAGTAAAGGCGCTGTTTGATAGGCTTAAACAGGAAAATGGACGTGTCTATTTGACTGCATTAGGGACTGATACGGCCTATATGGAGGAGGCAAATTCGCCGATGCGACTGCGATATAGCGAGTGGCAGGTGAATGGCGTTCCGACACCTCATGCGCGATTGCATAGCGAGATACGCAACGCGTGGTTCAGCGCTCCGCTATGCACTCATTGTGAGTATATCTATGGACAGATAGATGGGGTGGTGTCGGCGCTGTATGAGTATCATTTGGCGTTTCAGTCGCGATTTACCGACGAGCGATTGGTTTATGGCGGCATTCCGGTGGATACAGATGCGCTGTCGTTTTCGCAAAGCGAAAGTGTGCCCGATAAAGTGCGTATGTTTATCGGATTGCAGCGCGACCGCCTCACCGAAAAGGGGACGGATAGAATGCTCGAAGCCGCCAAGCGAATAGTGGCTCGCCATCCCGACAAGGCTGAGCTTGTGGTGGTGGAAAACCGACCGTATGCAGAATACATCGGGTTGATGCAGTCGTCGCATGTGCTGCTGGATCAGTTATATTCCTATACGCCGGCAACCAATGCGTTGATAGCGATGGCTTACGGGCTTGTGGCTGTGAGCGGTGGCGAGGATGACTATTATGACTTCATCGGAGAAGAGGAGAATCGCCCGATAGTGAATGCATTGCCCGATGATGATGCTCTTGAAAGGCAGTTGGAGCAGTTGGTGTTGCATCGCGAGATGTTGCCCGAAATGGCAAAGCGAAGTCGCCAATTTGTAGTGAAGCATAACGATAGCAAGGTAGTGGCACAACGATTTATTGATTTTTGGAATAGAAGAAAGGAGGGAGAGCGATGACGCTTGATGTGTTGATATGTACTTGCGGTGCTGAAGGACTGAAGCGTGTGGCTCAAATGGAGCTGCCAAAGGTGGCGGATGTGAGGTATGTCGTCGCGTGGCAGAATACGGAGAAGAAGATTGTAGTGTCGTTGCCCGACGAGTTGCGGCGCGACGATGTGAAGGTGTATTCGACAAATACCATGGGGCTTAGTCGAAATCGCAATATCGCAATGTCGCATTCGAGTGGAGATATTTGCCTAATAGCCGATGATGACTTAAGGTATACATCGGTGCAGCTTGAAGCCGTGAAGGGAGCGTTTGAGCGTGATGAGGCGCTTGATGTGGCTACGTTCATGTATGAATGTGATGCCGATGCGAAGATATATCCCGATAGAGAGAGCGACTTGCGAAGGATGAAGAAAGGATGGTATGTCACTTCGTTTGAGATAGCATATAGGCGAGAGCGCATAGGCGACCTTCGTTTTAACGAGCTATTTGGCTTGGGAGCACCGGTGTTGCAGGCCGGCGAGGAGAGCCTGTTTCTTTACAGCGCGTTGCGACGCGGACTCAAGGGGCGATTTTATCCTATTGTAATAACGCGGCATGAAGGACCGACCACCGGAGTGCGTCGGGTGGCCGATCCCAAAGTGTTGATGTCGAAAGGGGCATATTTTTATGTGGCATATCGGTGGACGGCATTGCTGCGCATAGTGTTGAACGCATGGCGCGAGAGTCGTGCCGGCAGAATGAAATTTGCCTATGCGTTTCGTCACTGTTTTGCCGGACTAAGGTATGCCTACCACATGGGGGTGAAAGGCTGAGAGTGTCGCAGAAGATTGTTGACGTTGCCATGCATCGTGGCGTCTTTGCTCGTGTCGAGTTTCAGCACCGGAGCACCGGGAGATAAATCGAGTTGGTGCAAATCGATCCAAAACGTGGAAAATTGGGATGCGAAGTGAAAATAATAGAGGCCATTTCGGGTGTCGGCAATGCTACGCCATTGAGTCGAAGAAAGATTGGGTTCGCCTTCGATCATATACCCCATAGGCACAGATACGACGTTCATCACCGAGGCAAGTTGGGCAGCGGCTGTCGGGGCATCTACCGCAGTGGGCTGATGCTTGATGAAAAACGAGGCGCGAGCAAAGCGGTCGGCGCTGCGCACAGAGCCTGGGAGCATGTTTGTGCCGCCTACTGCTTCCCAATATTGATTGATGGCGAGCATCTGAGGGAATGGCGGGTCGTTGGTGAGCACTTGATAGTCGCGAGAAGCATAGGTGTCTAATTTGCCGTTTTCATATTCGAGGATTAGAGTCATGCCGGATTGGTCGGTAATGGCCCAATGGAGCTTTGCCGCAGTGCCGCCATCGAAAGTTTGCCCGAAGATGGCAAATTTGTTGGAAGCGAGCCATTGTTGCACCTCATCGACCGAAGCAAAATTGTCTATGAAATAGCTAACCAATACGGCAAGGCTCATCACAGGCATATCGTTTCCGGTGGCTTCGGTGTAGACCGAGCCTTTGCAGAACAGACCATTCATTACTAATCCTGCTTCGTTCATCCCTTCAGTGACCCCACCATCATAAGAGACGGCGAGTACAGTGCCGTATTTCGATCGCCATCGGAGGGTAGGCCCTTTTGGCATGCCTTGCTTCTCCATGCCGCGAGGATAGACATATAGGTTTGTCGGAATAGGATTTTTCCAATCGAGAGTGCGCCCTACGAGAGTGAGGTTTCCTTCTCCAAGAAATACCACGCGCGAGCATGGACGGGCTGCTGAGGCGCCAAGCGTAATAGCGATGGCTACCAAGAAAAATTTGAGTGTTTTCATAATTATAAAAGGAGTATGATTACAATGACAATAACCAATCTCAGCCGTAAAAGTTCACCGGTGTAGCAGTCAAAGAGGTTTATAATCAGAAAAAATACTCGATGTTTCTTGAGCCGAGTAATTCGGGGAGTTTTATTATTCCGTGATATTGTAGTGTGAGGAATAGCAAAAAGGCTGTCGAGCAGTGAGCTGACAGCCTTTTGAGTATGTTGGGAGAGGGGAAGTTAGAGATATTTGTTGATGGTAGATTCGAGTTTTTCGATGTTGTCGATGCGTTCAACGAGCTCGCCTTTGCGGTCGATGATGAAAGCAGTAGGCAAGTTGGTGACGTTGTAGCGGATGAGGTTGTCGGAGCCATCGGCCGAAGAGTTATAGACTGTGATCCACGGCAGATTTTTTGCTGATTGACGCCATTTGAATTCATCGGGGTCAACCGATACTTGGTATATCTCGAAGCCTTTGTCTTTAAGTTTTTCGTATATGCGCGCAAGCTCGATGTTGTAAGCTACTGAAGCCTCCACGTCGTATATGGTGAAGTTGAGGAGGATGACTTTGCCTTGTTGCGACAATTCGGTGAGACTGTGAGCCTTGCCTTTTTCGTCCATGAGATTTATTTCGAAGATCGGAGTTTCTTCAGCATAGACGGTGTCGGTCGGCGCTGTCGGACGCGGACGGTTGGAGAGGAAAAGTTGCTTGAGGTAGCGAGTGCGCGGGTCGTTTGGTCGGTATTGGTCGAATGCGTTGGCAACGGCACCGATGATGCGTACGTCGCGCTTGTCGTTGGGGTTGTAGAGCGGTTTGCCGGCAATGTTCTTGCTGATGATGTAGTAAGTCACGATACCGGCCGGATCGCCAAGAATCATACCGCCGAGTTCGCGCTTGAGGATAGAATCGTTGATTGCGGCATCGACCCCTTTGGTGTTGACAATCTGGTTGATTTTACGCTCTACGTCCATAAGCATTTGGGCAGAAGTAGAGCCTGATAGCTCATAGCCATTGTCGAACGACGAAGCAGAGGCTTTGATGGTGATGGTCTCGATAGAGTCGATGGGGAAGTAGAGCGACTGCTTGTCGAGGCGCAGACGATATATGTCGGGGTATCCGGCTGCAGGTTGCGAGATGGAGAAGTTGCCGGAGTTGTCGAGCTTGACAGAGTCGAGCGGATACCAGTAGCCATTGTCGGCAGCTTCGAGTATGATGGTCTTGCCGTCGGCCTCAGAGATGTTGCCGGTTACTTTCCATTGGTTGGATGAACAGCTGCATAGTGCCACTACGGAGAGGGCTGTTGCGATATGTCGAATCTTCATGTTGTGTTAATGTTTATGGTTTTGCACCGCAAAATTACAATTTTACGGCGAAATAGCAAATTATGCGTTCTTTTGCTTGGTGACTTTTGCGTAAATGATGAGAGCCAAAGCAGAGATGAGACCGATGGCGGCAAACCAATACCAAATGTAATGGGCATCAGCGGTGGCCGCTTGCCATTGGCTTGTGGATTCGAACAGAGCAGGGTCGGGGCAGTATTTGGTCAATAGCAATCCCGAAAGACCGAATCCGAGTATTGAAGAGAGGAACGAATGGAGCTGGCTGAAGCCGAGATAAAGCCCTTCCTCGCCTTTGGGGGCTTGAAGAGAGAAATATTCAAAGTAGCGAGGTGATATGAAACATTCGGCAAGCGCTTGGAATACGATGCCAACAATCATCATCATAGTGATGGGGTGAAATCCGAGAATTTCGCCGGAGAATAGGTTGCCGGAGGCCATGATGAGGGCTGAAAGGGGGATGAGGAACATGCCGACGATAATCGAAGTGAGAGCTTTGCGTTTGGCAAACAGTTGGGTGACGAAGTTGACACATAGCACAACTACAAATGGGTTTACATTGGCAATCCATCCCGGACGGGCAGTTTCACCGGCGAGACGAATTACATATTTGGGCATTGTAGCGTAGAGCTGTTGTTGCACAATCCAAAATCCGGTGATGATAAGTATCAACACGAGCAGACGTCCGTTGGTAAATACTTTGCGAAGTCCGGCCAGCACTTCGCCGGCACTTTTACCCTCTCCACTTGTGTGGGCAGATTTATAGAAAATCAATACTGCTGCGAAAGCCAACAAGCATAGCGCAGCCGAGAAGAAATTGATATGAATATAGGCCATTTCGCCGATGGCAGAGCGAAGAGGGTCGACCACGCTCTTGCCGGTAAATGCACCTATATTTACCATCATGTAGAATATAGAGTAGCCTTTGGCGCGAGTTTCGGTAGTCGTTTCGCGCGCTACTGAAGCAGAAATGACTGATTTGATAAACGATCCTCCTACCATGATGATGAGCAACACGGGCACTATCAGATAGCGATGCCAGCTGTCTGTGAGTCCGTTAAATCGAGTAGTGTCGCCATATTCGACAAGTCCGTTGCTTTCAAGAGCTATGGGGAGCAGCCCTTGCAAAAGATACCCGACAGCAAGGAGCGAAAAGGCTATGATGAGCGATTTGCGATAGCCGATTTTGTCGGCAAAAGCACCGGTAAACATCGGGAGCAGATACAATCCACCGGAGAATAATCCGGAGATGAGACTTGCTTCGATATCAGAAAATCCTAACGTATTGGACAGATATAGAGTGATGACGATAAACATGGCATAGAAAGCCATGCGCTCAAAGAGTTCGGCGGAGTTGGCCGCCCAAAAAGTTCGGGAGTATTTAGCCATACGAGATTTATGGATTGGATTATAGTTTGATTTACAAGTTGTAAAGTTACGAATAAAACAGATACGCCGAAGTGAAAAGCCTGAAAAATTCGATTGAACATCACTATAAAGAGGCAGAAAAGAGACCGTTATTGCATAATGAACGTTTACCGACAAGATGAATAGTTGCGCTGATAGTCAGAGAATTATTAAATTTTATTTTACCTAATAGAATAAAGAACGAGGGTAGACTGAGGGTGATGTGCTAATTTTGCAAATGAAAGGTTATTACAGGTATACAGGATAAAGTAAGTATACAGGGATGATTAATAAGGTATATGGTAAGAGTTCAAATCATGACTAACACGAATACGAATGGTTAATAAAAATATGGTAAGTAAGTTGAAGATTGCAGTGGCTGCTTCGATGATGCTTATATCGCAAGGCTTATGTGGCCAAGATGCGGTAAGCGTTGGTCGAGGTAGCTACGCTGCATATCCGCCTTTGTATAAGGGCAAGACAGATGCCCACTCGGGCGATCAAAGCACATTGATGCAGAGTAAAAAACTTTGGGTGACAGAGCGCGATAATCAGCCTATCCCAACCAATGATTGGTGGACGGGATTGATCAACGCGCAGTTTGCCGATGCTTTGTGGAGCTATCCGGCAATGGTGCATCCGAGTGCTAATGGAGTGACGGTGAACTATCCGACCTATTGGAACGAAAATGGTACGGAAGTGAAGCCGAGTTCTTATATAGAAGTGCGCGGAGTGAAGTTTACGGCCGAAAGTGCCGTAGCTGATACTTGGCACGACTGGGATGTGGAAATGAAGATGGCTGATGCCGAGGGCAAGAAGCAGATGCTCACTACGATGGCTCATGGTATGCCGTTTACATGGATAGAATTGACCGACATTAACCCGATATTGGTGATGTCGGATACTCCCGAATTTTACGATGCAGAAGGAAATGCATTGAGCGAACGCGCACTCGTGGCTTATAGCGATGCCGCAATAGGTGTGAAAATCGGTGATGATTGCTACGGAATCTATCTGCCTGAGGGTTGCTCGATGAAATATGCTGAGAAGATGCTCACGATTACGATGCCTTCCGCAGGCTATGTGGTGGTAGGCCTGTTGCCAACGATGGATCATATCGTTGACTATGCCGACTATGCCTACGCAGTGCCTCGCGACACAAAAGTATCGTGGAGCTATGACGAGCGTCGTGGCGAAATCTCGTCGACATGGAGCGTAACGGCCGAAAATCTGATGACCGGTGATAAGAATGAGGATGTGATTCAGGGCTTTGTCCCTCATGCATATAAGGGAGCCAAAAGCATGGACTTTTCGTTCAACAGCGACACATATCTCACACCGCGCGGAACAATGAAGATGACTACCGGTCGAGAGTTTACCATCACACATCGCTTCTCGGGAATGTTGCCTTGGTGGGCAGCTCCGATAGCCGATGAGACCAAGGCTAATCCATATCGTCAGTCGGTGATGGACTATTTGATGCAAAATTATGCCGACAACGGCACTTTCGGCGGCGATACATACTGGGGAGGCAAAGGACTTACCCAGATGGCTTTGAATATGACATTTGCCAAACAGACCGGCAATGAAGAATTGTTTGTGCAAAGTCGCGACAAATTGAAAGATGTGATGGTTAACTGGTTGACCTATACACCGGGCGAATCAAACTATTTCTTTGCCTACTATCCACGTTGGGGTGGTATGTTGGGATTTGATACAAGCTATGATTCCGATACATTCAACGACCACCATTTCCACTACGGATATTTCACTCTTGCCGGAGCGTTGCTCTGCATGGTCGATGAGGACTTTAAGAATAATTATGGCGATATGCTCCGCTTGGTGGCGAAAGATTATGCCAACTGGGATAGAGAAGACACGCGATTCCCGTTCTTGCGCAATATGGATCCATGGGTAGGTCACTCGTATGCCGGAGGTCTTGGCGACCAACTCAACTCAAATGGTAACGGACAAGAATCTACCTCAGAGTCGATGCAAGGCTGGGGCGGTGTCTATCTGCTTGGCGTTGCATTGGGCGACAAAGAGATGCGCGATGCCGGTATCTTCGGATGGAGCATGGAGGCGCGTGCTACACGCGAATATTGGTTTGACGTAGACAGCCGTTTTGATAAATATGGGATGGGGGGTAACTTTGACTATACCCTCTATCAAAACCCCTACAATTCAAATATTACCTGTAAAGGTATAGGTTGGTGGACGTGGTTTGGCGGAGACCCGATGTTTATGCACGGCATACAATGGATGCCCATCTCTCCGGCGTTGGACTATCTGTCGTGGGACACCGACTTTGTGAAGTGGGCTTATGAGGATATGATGAGTGGCGGCAACACTGTCTATAGCCACAAGTGGTTTGAAGATACGTATCAGACCAACGATGGCGCTACAATCGACGCATTGGCTAAAAACGACTGGGGAAATGTGACTTTGGCATATATGCAGCGCGCACTTCCCGACGAAGCGGCCGCTATATTCGATCAAGCTTATGCCGAAGGCTATCATATAGCTACGGCTGTCAGCACGGGGCATATTTCGTATTATGTGATTCATTCGCATCGCACTTATGGCGAAATCGATACCGACGTGACTGCCGACATTCCCACGGCCAACGCTTTTGTGAAAGATGGCAACTATACATATATAGTATATAACCCCGATAGCGAGCGCGTAGTCAATTTCTATCGCGATGGCGCATTGGTAAAGAGTGTGAAAGCACCCAAGGGAGAACTTGTGGCATTCACAGACGCTCCTGTCGCGTCTCGAATTGTTATCGAATCGGAAGCGGGCAGCAAGTTTATGACCTCATCGCAGTTGACCGCTGTCGTTTATGACCAATATGGAGCCACTGTGGAGGATGCTACCGTGACATGGAGTGTCGATAACGGTTCGGTCGGCTCGATAAATGCTGACGGAATGTTTACTGTGGCGTCGGGTGCTGCGAAAGGCTCTACAGCGGTGGTTACGGCTACTTATACTGCCAATGGGGTGACTGTGACCGATACATTTGAAGTGACGATCAATGAGCCATCAGTGCCGACTACCGGTGCGGTATTACCCGATGCTCGATATATCGAAAAGGGTATGGACACAACATTCTCGCTTGATGTTAAGGATCAATATGACGAAGTCTATGAGGGTCAAATCGTATGGACAATCAACGGCAATGAGGTAGTAGAGCCGTATCTTGATGCTCAAAATGTAGGCTTATACACGATTGCTGCCACTATCGGAGGCAAGACGTATAGCCACGAGGTATTTGTGACACCGGCATTGGCTAATCTTGCCCTTGGAAAAGATGCTTACGAGAGCTCGCATGAAAATGAAGGCTCTGTGGTTGCCGGGCTTAATGATGGCGATATGGGTACTCGTTGGGGTAGTGCTCACTCGGACGATGAATGGTGTTACATCGATTTAGGAAAGAGTGCGTATATCACATCGGTCAACATCATGTGGGAAGCTGCTTTTGCTTCGTCGTACGAATTGTTGCTGAGCGATAATGGTGTGGATTGGACATCGGTAAAGACAGTAACCGGCATTACCGACTCGTCGCGTCAGTCTGACCGTCAGCTTATCAATGCAACAGGCAGATATATTAAGATGCAAGGTCTTACTCGCGCCACCAATTACGGATATTCGATCTGGGAATTTCAAGTGTTTGGCATCTATACTGATGCAAGCGCAGATGATATAGTGGGTATCGACATTCTTGCCGACAAGGAGATTGCCGACGAAGATGAGACTATCACATTCACAGCCAACAGCTATAAGCTTTCGGGCGAAAAGGTGGATGCAACAGTGACGTGGAGTGTCGATGCCGCTCAAGGTACAATTACTGCCGGAGGTGTATTTACTCCTGCTACTTATGGCACTGCGGTGATCACGGCTACCACTGCCGATGGAATGTCGGCTTCACGCTCAGTGATGGTGAATGAAGTGATAAAGCTATCTTCATTATCGGTGAGCCCATCATCAGCTCAGTTGATTGTTGGTAAAACGACCAAGTTCAGCATCGTCGGGTTGAATCAGTTTGGAGGCGAATATGCAGTGGATACGGAAAATCTTACGGCAACAGTCTATGACGCATCGGATATGACAACTCCTACCGCTGAGGCTTCGATTGACTTGTCGACGATGGAATTCAGAGCGACTGCAACAGGCAGCTACGTAGTGAAGTTTGCTTGCGGCAAAGCTACGGCAGATGCTACTGTAGAGGTGATGCAACTCACTGATGTGAATCTTGCTCTTGGTAAGCCGGCTACAGCAGGGTCGGGCGATAATCCTACATTGTCGAACGATGGCGATGCCACTACTCGTTGGCAGGCAAAGCCGGGCGACCGACAATATATCACAATCGACCTTGAAGACGCATATCTTGTCGACAAAATGGTGGTGTTGTGGGAAGCATCGCTCGCTACAAAATATCACTTGGAAGTGTCGATGGACGGCGAGTTGTGGACCACGATAGCCTATAATGCAGAGGCTCCGACAGCCGGAGTGTCGCAGACCACAACATTTGATGCAGTGCCGGCTCAATATGTTAGACTTGTAGGAGATGAATTGAACGACTTGGCTACGCAATGGGGTATGTCGCCGTTTGAAATAGAAATCTATGGTACAGAGATGTTCTCGGTATCAAATGATGGCGTAGCACCTGAAATAACCAAAGCTGTAACTACACTCGATGATACAACTCTCAATGTAGAGGCATCAGCTATTGAGGCGTCGGGGTATGTGTTCTACGAGGTGGCTTGTCGGGAAAATTCGGCAGTCAATCCGCTCACACTTACATCGTCGGCTTATGCTACAAGTGGCGTAGAAGTGTCGTTCGCGCTCGAAGGCTTATCGGCTGAGACGACGTATATTTGCACAATCACCGCGCGCGATGCTCATGGAAATGAATCGACCTACACTACCGAGGTTGTGGTGCCGGCAGTGGCTTTGACCGGAGTGAACCTCGCTCTTGAGAAACCGGTGACAGCATCGTCGGTAGAAAATGTCGGGTTGGCTGCAGTCAACGTAAACGATGGCGATGTTGCCACACGTTGGAGTAGCGCACACGACGACGGACAATGGATAATGGTGGATCTTGATGCATGCTATCGTGTTCAAAATATCAAAGTGAATTGGACTGATGCAGCTTATGCTTCTGAATACATTATCGAAACTTCTAATGATGGCGAAACTTGGACGCAATTGGGCGACAATCGCAAGCTGACCGGTACGGGCATCGATGACATCGCAGTGGACGATGTGGTGATGCGCTATGTGAGAATCACCGGTGTGACTCGTGCTACTCAATATGGTATTTCGATTGGCGAAATTGAGGTGTATGGTGATGCCAAGATGCTTACGGTTGTTAGTCGCGATGGCTCTAATTTGAAACTTATCGGCCAATGGGATGATACTATATTTTCATCGATCGACGATGCATCGATTACCGGCTATGACATTATGGGTGTGTCGGGTGCACCCACGGCTATTGAAACCGAGAATCCCAACTGCTTGATATATACCACATCAGCAAAAGCTCGTGCAATTGCAACCAACATGGTGGTTGTTTCCGGCGGCGTGGCCACGGCTGCATCGATAGAACTTTGGTCGACTCATGCGTTCAATGCTTTGATGGATATAGAGGTGTCGGGCACTGTGACATATCATGCTCCATCGACCTCAACCTCTAAAGCGATAGTATTGCCGATGGCTTATACTGCGAAGTCGGGCGAAAAGGCTTATCAGCTTTCATCTATAACAGATGAGTCGGTAGTATTTAATGTGGCCTCTACTGTCGAAGCCAACTCCCCGATGCTCCTCGACGGTGCGTCATCGGAAACGGTTACAGTCGAAGGTGCTACAATTGTGGCAACGCCTAAGTCGATGGTTTATGGTGCGATGGAGGGAACATACGAGCCTCGTCAGGCTGATGGTGAGTTGCTTTACGATGCAGCGCAACGTAAGTTTACAGCCGTGTCGTCAGGCACTCAGATAAGCGCATTCGAGGCGTATCTGTTCACAGGCGACAGCGATAGTCGCGTAGTGTCATTGAGTGGTTTGGTAGGCCTTGAAATGATAGGCTATAGTGACGACGATCAGGTGAATGTATATACAATCGATGGTATAATGGTTCGCCAAGGAGTACGCGCTTCGGAAGCTCTCGAAGACTTGTCGACGGGAGTCTACGTGGTGGGTACAGCAAAAGTTTATGTGAAATAGCACTGTAAATCTCTCATATTTCTCGTTTGGATGTCGGCTTCCGAGAGGTGGCCGACATCTTTTATTTGAGGAATATGTGAGTTTATTCGGTAGGGCGTGTGGTGATGTGGAAGCAGGCTTGGCGGCGCTCGTATTTCACGTAGCAACGACCCGAATCACGATAGTTTAATAGTATTTCGCCAAGCAGGTTTTTCAAGTCTTCTTGTGTGCGCGACACGGTGATTGAGTCGCAGATGAATTTGGAGTAAGAAATATCGAATGTGGTGCCAAACTGATGCGCAGAAGTGTCGACAGCATTGGCATTGCGACGTCGCAGAGAGGCTATCGAGGCGGGTGTGCGCAACACCGATGTCACCTTGATGCGATAGCTTCCCCCTCCGCGAGCAGTGAGCGTGTCGCGAAACGAGCGACCGATGTCATGGAGTAGTTGTGCTGCTTCCGGTACGATGAAAGGCAACGAGTGGGTGAGCTTGTCGACGTAGAAGTCTCGGCAAGTCTGTATTTTGACCACCGGGCGAGTGATGTGCCATGCTGAGGCTACGTCGGTGATCGGGGCGATGCCGAGCGATGTGGCGGCTTGAATCTGGAGATAGTTGCTGTCGTTGAATGTGCGGCCCAAGTAGCCAATGTGGCGCACTTTGAGTTTTACACAGTTTTTACCGGGCATGGAATCCAAGCATATCAAGTAGCGAGCAAGGGTGTCTTCAGCTTGAATGTCGGTATTATCATTATTTGTCGATGAGCAGCCACATGAAGATATGAATCCTAAGAGCGACGCGGTAATGGCTATGGCACTGAGTATTCGTTTCATTGTAGAGCAGGGGCATGGTTTGTGAGAAGGTTTTTGCAGATGGCGATGTCGCTGTCGGCTTCTCCTTTGAGGAGATAGTGCCGGCGATTTTGGATCATCTTGTCGAGTATTTCAGAGGCTTTGTCACGGTTGTTGTCGCGAAGTAGCGCTATTGCAAAGAGCACTCGCGACTTCGACGTCATCACGCGAGCCGAAGAGTCGATATATTTCATCAGCTTGTCGCTGAGCAACGACTCTACGCGGTCGCTATCGCCAACTACAAGAGCTGAGAATGCCATTTCGCAGTCAAGTTCCATCTGAATCATCCCTTTCATCTTGTCGCGGTGTAGACTCAAGGTCGAGAAGTCGCGATAAGCCTTGTCGTATTGAAAACGGCATATATGTAGAGATATACGCATCATTTCGAGGAGACATTGATGAGTGTCGGTATAGTCGACCGAGGGGTTGGTAAACCACTCCTGAGGCAACTCGGTCGGCGATAAGCCGCGTTGTAGAGCCGCGTTGACGCGAAGCTGTGTCATCATCGCTTTGCGGTCGATCGCTTTGCGACGAACCAATAGGTAGTTGAGCGCATCGTTGGGTATGCCCGACACACGCATGGGTATGCCGTTGAGAATGGATAAAAATAGTCCGATAATGACTATAAATACGGCAAACACTGCTTGCAATGGGGAGTGATTGTCAAGTATGGAGAGTAACCATACCACTCCGGCTGCACTCAAAATTAGGTTGACAAAAACACCGCTGAGATTGTACCAGAACACCGGAATTTTATCGGTGGGCAGTTCGGGAGGAACGAGCAAGCATTGCCCACCTGTGCCGGCGATGTCAAATCGTTTGCAACATATCTTGCCGGAGTCGGCATCACGCAGAAACGTGAAACTCAGAATGCGGAATGATACAAACTTGTAGCCGGTAGCGAGTCCGCCCACAAGATGTCCGGCTTCGTGGAGAATGATGTGGAGCATACCTGCCACCACTGCGAGCGCCAACGAAGCCAATGGCACCACGATTATTTCATAGAGATTGAGGTGAAGGGCTTTCTCGATAAATTCGGTAAATGACATAGTGGTAATCAGCGATAGAATGAGGCATACTATACCAAATCCGATAAGACCTCCAATCAAGAATGCGATGATAAATAGTAGCGCTGTTTTCATGATGATTATTTATTATAAAGAATTGTAGTTACGCTCTGACGACCGAGATAGAACAGTTTGGCTCTGATTTCAGAGGCATTGGTTTTGACGGGCTTTCTATATATGGGCGATTGCAGAGTAGGCTCGCAGCCGTCGAGTGTGTAGCGTATTTCTGCCTCAGGGTATGGACTGTTGGCATATAGTCGTCCTTCTTTGATGATCAATCCCGGTTGACGCAGGCGGAAGTCGAAGCCATCGGAAGCGAGAGCCGGCAGTTCGGTAGTGCCGATGAATGCGACGAATTGCTCCGGAGAGTAGGTAGCTTTGGCATTCCAGGCACGTTCGGCGAGCCCGAGCATCTTGGGTAGCAGATAGTATTGGCGTTGTTTGCCCGAGCGAATTGTTTCGGCAAATAGTTGCCCTTGCAGACCGATCACTTTTCCGGGACCGGAAGTGTGACATAGTTCGTGAGGGTATCCGGTAAGAGTAGCAATCTCATCTACCACTCCTCCCCAAGTCATCCCTCTTTCTTCGGGGTGATAGTTGTAGGCTAAGTCTAAGTAGAAGTGGTTGACGCTACTGAGGATGATGGGGAACCCATTGGCTACGGCTTGATCCGACACAGTCGATGTGTCGCCCGGGGTGTGGAATGTCCAGCAGTTGACGCTATAGGTGTTGGGGGCGGTACGCGCATTGTAGCTGTCGGAATGTCCGATAGCCACTTCTTGCCAACCGCTCATCTTGATGTTTTTGCCATAGAGTATGCGAGCTATACGCTCTACGAAATATGCATGCAGATCGTATTCGCCCGGTCGCATTCCCTTAGCTTTGATGAGCGCTTGTGCCGAGGGGGAGCCGCTCCATGCTCCGCGAGGTACTTCGTCGCCACCGATATGGATGGAGGAGAGGGGTACGCGCGCTTCGCGATACATACTGCGTATTTCGGTTATCACCTTATCCATAAAGAAGTATGGGCCCGGAAGGGCTGGATTCATCACGCAGTCGTGGTAGTCTTGAGCGGAGGTGTAGCGCGAGGTGTCGTTGTCTTCGATAAGTCGATATGTGTCGTCGCCACTGCGGCGATAGCGAGCTTCCATGGCGCGGATGGCGGCGCGAGCGTGTCCGGGCGATTCAATTTCGGGAATCACATCGATGCCCTTGGCGTGAAACATCTTTAGGATTTCGATGAATTGCTCGCGAGAGTAGTAGCCGTTGGCTGAGCCTTCTGTCGAGTTGGGGTCGCCGTTGCTCCAATAGACCGAAGCCAAGTGGTCGTGTTCGTCGAGCGTGTAGCCTCGTCTCGCTCCCACCTCTGTCAGTTCGGGGAGACCCGGTATTTCAAGTCGCCACCCTTCGTCGTCGACCAAGTGGAAGTGAAGTTTGTTGAACTTATAGCGGCTCATCAGTTCAGCCATCCATTTCAGATCTTCGTAGGGGAGGAAATTGCGAGCTGCGTCGATGAGCAATCCGCGATAAGGGAAGTCGGGCGCATCATGTATGACGGCATCGGGGAGCATCGAATCGTTTCGCTCGATAAGTCGATTAAGCGACGTTCGAGCCAACATAGCACCGCGAGGCGATGCGGCTTCGATGGTGGCAACGCCTTGGCTAATGATTATATCGTAGCTCTCGTCGTGTTCTGCCGCCAGATGCATGCCGCGACGACGCTCCGGACGCTTAAATTCCGGGGATACTATTTCTGTGATTTTATAAGCACGTCGGCTTTTTACCTCTACACTTTTGAGCGAGGGAATGATGTCGAATGCGCTTGGTTTTGTCGCCATGTCGATGATCTTTTGGTTGAATCGGTATATGGAGTCGCCGTAGGGCATCAAGTCGTAGGAGGGGACGCTCCATTGGTTGCGGTCGTCGGTGAGAGGCAGGCGAGAGTATTCCACATTTACGACTTTTCCGTCGGGGGTCACACCATGCACCCCGTCGGGAGTCGACATGTTTTTCAGTAAAATACCGGGGGTAATCAAGTCGATGGTCACTACGTCGTTATCGGCCAATCGCGGCGTTGCTACATAATAGTAGCCGGGGATGATTTCCACCACGGTGTCGGACGGATTGACGGCTTTCATCTTAGAGGCGAAGCGGTTGAATGCGATGCGGGCTAAGTTTTTGCCGTTTTTGACTGTGAACCGCTGGATGTGGTAGTCGTGGCCGTCGGCTGTGGGGATATTGCCGAGTGTCTGCCATGTGACTTGCGGGGACTGAGCCGACGCGACGAGCATCGAGAGAGATAGTGTGATAATGGAAAGTAGGTAGCGCATGATATTGAGGTCTTATTAGGGAAATTATATCTATTTTCGAACTTGGGTGATGGCATCATACAGGTTTTGGCAGCCATCGGTGAGCAGATCGAGCACCAGCTCGAAGCCTTGGTCGCCATCGTAGTAAGGATCGGGGATATGATCGTAGCGCGACGCAAGATTCTTGACAAACGAGATCATAGGAAGAATTTTTGCATCGGTCTCTAAAGAAGGCGACATCTCTTTGAGCCGGCTCATATTTGAATGATCCATGGCGAGAATCAGGTCGAAATAATCGAAGTCGCTCGGACGCACTTTGCGGCTGCGATGAGTCAACTCCAAACCTCGACGCCTTGCGTGGATGCGCATACGGCTGTCGGGAAGATCCCCGGCGTGTCCGCCATATAGTCCTGCCGAGTCGATTTCCCACTCATTGCCTTCGCCTTTTTCTTCAATAATGGCTTTTAGCAAACCCTCGGCAGCCGGCGAGCGACAGATGTTGCCGAGACACACAAACAATACTCTCACAGGGTGACCAAAAGATGGCAGAGGAGGAAAAACGGAGTTGGTAGGCATATAGCGGCGGATTTGGATGTTTATTTTCTTGATATTAATAAATTTGAGTAGATGTCTTTAGCAGTGGCAGATGCTGCGTTGGAATTGCCGAGGGCATTGCGCATGGCGTCATATCCTTTGAGTTGTGCCGTCCGTCCCGGCTCGCCGGGGAGTATGGCTCTCAGTTCGCGTTCCACATCAGTGGGGTTGCACAGATGCAAGAGCATTTCGGGTATGACCGGCGCATCGGCGATGAGGTTGGGCAGAGATACGTACGAAATTTTCAATATGCGTTTGAATAGCTCGTAGGCCCATCTCCGGCCATTCGAGCGGTAGCATACCACTTGCGGAGTAGATAGCAATGCACATTCGAGGGTGGCTGTGCCGGAGGTAACCAATGCTGCTTCAGCCACATTCATTAATTCAAATGTAGCGTCGGTCACTACCGGATAGTCGGTATATTCGGCGTAGATCTTGCAGTCGATGCCCGGAGCACCTGCCACTACAGGCTGATAGTCGGGGAAGCGGCGAGCCACTTCTGTCATCACCGGAAGATTGCATTTTATCTCGCCTCGTCGGCTTCCCGGAACGAGGGCAATAATCGGTCGCTCCGACAGGTTGTGGTTGGCGATAAACTGCTTGCGAGGCGGCAGTGCTGCTATGCGAGCGTCGATTTCCTCGACCGATGGATTGCCCACATAGGTCACTTCGTAGCCGTGACGATTGCGATAGAATGCCACTTCAAAAGGCAATATCGAGTATAGTCGATTAACGTATCGCTTTATCTGCTTCACTCGATATTCCTTCCATGCCCATACTTTGGGAGAGATATAGTAATATACCGGAATGTTGAGCGAGTGGGCGTGGGCGGCGAGTTTGAGATTGAAACTCGGATAGTCCACCAATATCAGAGCGTCGGGGCGCTCGTCGGCAATAGCTTGCTTGGCTCGTTTGAGATTACCCAACACTTCGGGTAAGTGGCGCAACACTTCGCTAAATCCCATATAAGCCATGTGCTTATAGTGGATAAGCGGTGCAGTGCCGGCTTCCGCAGCCATCAAGTCGCCGCCGAGGAAAATGAATTGAGCTTTGTTGTCGCGTTCGCGTAATGCTCTGATGAGTTGGGCGGCATGGATGTCGCCCGATGCTTCGCCTACTGAGATAAAATACTTCATACGACAAAGATACAAACAATTTCCGTGAGAGAGGGGTGTTCCTATAAAAAAAACTCGGACACCCTATCGGGGTATCCGAGCAAAACTTTAAATGAAAAAAGAATTTTTTTATTTTGCTTGAGCTTGAGCTCGTTGGAGATATTTCTCAACGTCTACGTTGTAAGAAGCGCCAAATTCAGGATAGTCGGCCTTGATGGCTTCGTAAATCTTAGCTTCTTCAGCATACTTTTGCTGTTCGCGCAACACGGTAGCTTGCTTCATCATGAAGAGCGGAGTGTAGAGCGGATTGTTGTCGGAGATGCTGATAGCCTTTTGAAAAGCGTCGATAGCTTCATCGAGCTTGTTGAGGTTGACCAAGCAGTCGCCTTGGAGAGCAGCGGCAGCAGCGCCTACGAGAGTTTCGTTAGCGTCGTATTTCTTAGCATACTCAAGAGCCTTTTCATAGTCCTTCTTGTCGTAAAGGAGGATTGCAGTCTGCAAAGCAGCGCGGTTGCCGGCGTCGTAGCCATACTCGTCGGCTACTTGTTGATATTGAACGAGGGCAATCGAGTCGTTGCCTTGAGCAAGAGTGATGTCGGCTTGGCCGATAGCATCGTTTGCTGCCTTAACTCCCGGCTCACGGATGAGGAATATGTAAGCGATGATGAGACACACTACAGCGATAACAGCTGTGATGACCCATCCGATGAGTTTCTTGTTGTTTTCTACTTTTTGCTCTAAGCTTGAGAGCGATTCGTTGAGTTCGTCGATTGATGTGCGAGTCTCGGTTTGGTTTTTATTTGCCATGATTTATAATTGATATCGATAAAATAAGGTGTGAACGTGATACTTACCACATTCAAGGTGCAAAATTAATGTATCTTTATGATTTATGAAAATTTTTGCCGATAAAATTTTCCCACCCCATTTGGATGTGCGCTTTTGCGGAGTGGAAAATATGTTGTATTTTTGCGTGAAAATTTAATGTATAACGAAAAATTCCGAGGTAAAAGATGATTACACAGGAACAGCTAAAAGAGACCATTGAACGCAAGCTCGCGTTGAGGAGGTATCTTT
>CAZWWS010000024.1:0-37946 GCA_964637445.1 uncultured Muribaculum sp. | reverse complement strand
TTCTCGTTTTCAGTTTTCACGATCGCATTTTAACCTTAAGACAGACGAACCGTAATATCCCCCCAATCCCCCCCCCCCCCCGTTTAACTTTTATTAACTTTGAGCGCGTTTGGTTTTTATCGTATATTTGCGACAAATATTAACTAAACAGGATGTGAATCATGAGGTCATTTATTCTTCTAACCGGAGTGTTACTCACTCTCGGACACACTGCGATCCATGCTCAAGACTACCAATTGGTGTGGCAAGAGCATTTTGACGGCAACAAACTTAACGAAACTTTTTGGAATTATGAAATCGGCAATGTCCATAACGGTTGGGGCAATCGCGAGTTGCAATACTACACTCGCGAGAACGCCTCGGTGGCCGACGGAGTGCTTACAATCACGGCTCGCCGCGAGATACGCGAGGGCTACAGTTTCACCTCGTCGCGCCTGACCACTCGCGACAAGATGCACTTCACCCACGGCAAAATCGAGATACGCGCCAAGATGCCGTTGACTGCCGACGGACTTTGGCCGGCGATGTGGGCTTTAGGGCAGGATGCCTCCGAGGTGGGATGGCCCCGATGCGGCGAAATCGACTTTGTAGAGATGGGTCACAGCGATGGAATAAAGAATGGCACACAACAGAGCTACTTCAATGGAGCTATGCATTGGGGATTTTACAAAGATCGCCAATACCCCAACTATGCCAATTCGGTCACCGCCCCCTACTCTATGCAAGATGATTTCCATCTCTACACCATAGTGTGGGACACCGAAAAGATTGCCATGTACTATGATTTGGATCGCGATCCCAATCGTGCCCCTTATTTCGAGATGCCCATTTCCGACACCGAGGGCGATTGGGCTGCCGGGCGATATTTCCATAAGCCGGTATTCCTTATATTCAATGTGGCTGTAGGCGGTAACTTTCCCGGCATACACAATCCGACCGACATCACTGCCCTACCCAACGATGGCGACAGCCGCTGCCTGCAAGTCGATTATATAAAGATATATCAACTCCCCGACTCCGACCATAGGATACATATATCCGAATAAGCCACTTTTCGCCTCATCCTTAATATAATAATGTGTATTGCCACCACTAACAGCGGCTATAGCAATTAATCACGCGACAAATTAGATATTATCCGATAAAATGAGTAAATTTGTGGACTTTTTGCAAAAAATTTAATTTGTAATAATAAACAAGGTGGCTTTTCGTTATATAATCGAAGTCAACCGTTAAAACAATAAACAATAACAAATAGAAAAATGAAACTGCGCGTCCTATATGTCTTTGCAATGCTATCGCTAATGCTCTGCTCTTGCAACTCATCAAAGACCACACTCACCTACTTCGAAAATCGCGAAGAGAACGGAAGCCTCGAAACACAAGAAATAGCTATCAAACTGCTACCCGACGACGAATTGCTCATCACAGTGCTGTCGGTAGTGCCTGAAGCTACGGCTGCCTATAATCTTCCGCTGTCGAATCCGGCTCGTCTTAGCTCGATAGAGTCATATAGCCAAGCGGCACAGCAAACATATATAATCGACCAAAACGGCGACATCAACTTCCCTATACTTGGCAAAATCCACGTAGAGGGGATGAGCACCAAGGAGTTGGCAGAATATTTGACCGAAAAAGTCAGCGCCGATGTCGAGGATCCATACGTGCGCGTAGAGCTCCTCAACTTCAAGGTGAAAGTGTTGGGTGAAGTGCAACGTCCCGGAGCCTATACCATCCGCTCGCAAAGATACTCAATCCTTGATGCACTTGCCGATGCCGGCGACCTGACGCCCTACGGCGAGCGCTCGCGTGTGGTGCTGATACGCGACGAAAACGGAAAGCGCTCCTACCACAATCTCAACCTCAACGACGTAAATATCATTTCATCACCATATTTCTATCTGCGCCAAAACGATGCAATATACGTAGAGCCTAACGAGGTGCGCAAAGACAACGCCGACTACAATCAAAACAACGCGTTTAAGCTCTCCGTGATCTCAACAATCGTAAGCGCCTGCTCTGTAGTGGCATCGCTCGTTATCGCATTGGCAATCAACAAATAAGAATAACCGAATCATGACATCTAACAATCAGAATAACAACAGCATAAACATAGCCGAACTTTTTCAAGAATACAAATCGAAATGGCCTTGGTTTGCCATTTCGGTTTTCGTGTTTGTCTGCATGGGTGTAGCCTACGCATTGCTAAAAAAGCCGGTATTCAATGTTCACGCATCAGTCTTAATCTCGCAAGAAGACCAAAGCGGAGGAGCAGCCGATGCACTAAAACAATTTTCAATGGGTGACATGTTTGGCGGCATGAGTACGGTTGACGATGAGTTGGCAGTTATGTCGTCGCACGATGTGTTGCGTAGCACCGTCAAAGAGTTAGGGCTGAATAAGAGCTATACCGTACGTCGCAATTTCTTCAACCGCGAATTTCGATACAAGAACGAGCCGATTGAGATGCTCTGCGATGATGCCATACAAGACACCCTTCGTTCGGGATTGTTTTTCAAGGTCAAAGTCAATGACAATCTGCGAGTTGACATCGAAGCAAAAGTCAACGGCAAAGACTTGATTGAGGTAGAAGATAAGACTTTCCCGGTCACCTTGGAAACCGTCTACGGAACATTCATATTCAATAAGACCAAATATTTCGACGAAATATTCAACGACTGCGGTAGCTTCAAAGAGTACGTTTCATTTGGCGGATATGATGCAGTTGCCGAAGACCTGAACAACGAACTTTTCATCGGCATTCCCGACAAAAAAGCCAATGTGATAGCTCTTGATTATCAAACTCCATATATCCATTTCGGGAAGAAAATCATTAATACCGTAATCGAGAAATACAACCAAAAAGGAATTGCCGAAAAGCAACAAAAAGACTATAAAACAGCTCAATTTGTTGAAACTCGCTTAGAATCGCTGACCAATGAGCTAAACGATGCAGAAAAAATCATAGAGGACTACAAACGTAAAAACGATGTAGCGAGCGTAGAGGCTGAAGCCGCCTATAGATATTCTCGTAAAAACACATTGGAAAACCAATTGACTACGGCCGAAACTGAATTTGAGATACTCCGAATGACACGAGATTTCATCTCAAATCCGGAAAACAAATATTCCATGATACCATTTGCGTCCGGAGCCGGAGCGGCAAAGGAAGGAATCGAGGCATACAACACCTTGATTTTAGAACGCATTAAGCTCGAAAACAATGCTAAGAGTGGCAATATCACTCTGCAAGCACTGAGCAAGCAAATTGACTCTATGCGTGAAAACATCATCGAGACAATTGACAAAACATACGAAAGCACATCTATCAGAATCAACGAATTACGCTCGCAATACAACCAATCGCAAGCAAAACTCAGCGATGTGCCGGCACAAGAGAGAGAATATTTAGGATTGATGCGTCAACAGACTATCAAACAAGAATTGTATCTCTATCTTCTTCAGAAGCAGGAGGAGACGGCTCTTAACATAGCTAACACAATGTCGCGTGGACAGATTATTGACGAAGCATACGCTTTCAACGAGCCGGTAAGTGCATCGAAGAAAAAAATTGTGTTTATGTTCTTCATCCTGGGACTTTTGGCTCCGGTAGGCTACTTCTATGTTCGCAACTTGCTTCGCAACAAGTTCAGCACCAAGGAAGAGCTTGAGAAAAAGACCTCTGTACCTATCCTTGGCGAGATTTGCACCAGCAAACGCAATGATGTGTTGGTCGTAAAAAATGGGGGTTCCACTTCTACTGCAGAATTGTTCCGATTGGTTCGCAGTAACTTGCAGTTTGTGCTTAATGGCAACTCCGACAAAGTGATATTGACCACCTCTACAATAGCCGGAGAGGGCAAATCATTCGTATCAATCAACTTGGCAGCATCATTTGCCATGCTCGGCAAGAAAGTATGCTTGGTAGGTATGGACATCCGCAAGCCTCAGCTTGCCAACTATCTCAGCCTCCCGACCGGCACCGGATTGACTCAATATCTATCATCAGATCAATACTCGCTCACCGACATAATCATCAAAGCCCCCTTAATGGAGAACTTTGATATAATACAAGCCGGTCCCATCCCGCCCAACCCGGCAGAATTACTCATCTCCGAAAAAGTCGACGAAATGTTCAGCCAATTGCGCGGTATGTACGACTACATCATCATCGATAGCGCGCCGGTAGGCATGGTCAGCGACACGTTCGCACTCGTTCGCGTAAGCGATGCCACAGTATATGTATGTCGTGCCAACCACTCTACCACCAACGAGATAAAGTTCTTCAACAATCTATACGAAAATTCACGATTGAAGAAGATGGCATTGGTAGTCAACGGCACACAATCCCGCAAAGGCTACGGATACGGGTATTAACGCATAGCCAATAATACATGCAATCTTGCGAGGATAAGAATAAACGCATAGCCAGCAATACGCTATTCCTGTATATCAGGACTATGCTTATTATGCTTATAAATCTATATGCATCAAGAGTAATATTAAACGTTTTAGGCATTGAAGACTATGGGATTTATAACATTGTCGGTGGCTTTGTTTTGATGTTCTCTTTAATATCCTCATCAGTCACCGGAGCTATTCAAAGATTCATAACATTCGAAATCGGAAAGACGAATGCAGAAATCACAAAAGTATTCAGTACTTGCGTGAGTATCGTCTTAATATTTGCACTCATAATAGTAATATTACTTGAGACATTAGGCATTTGGTTTCTAAACACAGAGTTAGACATCCCCACAGACCGATTGGAGGCTGCAAATTGGGTATTTCAATTTTCGATCGCCACATTTGCCATAAATTTAATAAGCGTACCTTATAATGCCACTATAATAGCCTACGAGCGTATGAAAGCATTTGCTTATATTGGCCTGCTTGAAGCCGGATTAAAATTGGCTATTGTATTTCTTTTAAGTATCACGACTCACGATGCCCTAATATTATATGCATGTTTAGTATGCATTGTAGCCATTTTAATTCGATGCATTTATGGACATTATTGTAAGTCTCATTTTCCGAATTGTAGCTTCACTTTTTCGTTTGACAAAAAACGATATTCCGCAATTCTACAATTTTCCGGATGGACTTTTATCGGAAGTAGTTCCACAATCCTAATGACGCAAGGAGTAAACGTATTGATAAATCTGTTTTTTGGTGTAACATTTAATGCGGCAAGAGGTATTGCAACTCAGGTAGAAAATATAATCATACAATTTGGCAATAACTTTCTAACCGCGATAAATCCCCAAATAACCAAATCATACGCATCTAACGATAGAGCGTATATGATAGAGCTACTACTAAATGGTTCTCGTTTTTCTTATTACTTGACTTTCATTATATCATTTCCAATAATCATTTGTGCAGAGCAAATCCTACTGCTTTGGCTCAAAAATCCTCCTGTCTACGCAACCATATTCGTACAATTGGCACTAATATATACACTCATCGCCTCAATCTCCAACCCATTAATAACAGCAATGTTGGCTACCGGAAACATAAAAAAATACCAATTAATCGTCGGCGGACTTCAGCTACTTAATTTTCCTGTCGTTTATATTATATATAAATATGGCGGCATCGCAGAATGTGCTTACTATATCGCAATATTACTATCTATTGTTTGTCTTGTCGCAAGGTTGCACCTATTAAAGGATATGATTTATTTACCGATAAAACGTTTTATCATCAAAGTCATATTTCCAATAATCAGCACCACATCTGTATCTTGTGCGATAATATATACTCTCAATTTTGCGACATCGCTTTCCCTCTTCTTTGAGTTGTCCATATGTTTCTTTTCCGGTATAATTTCAATTTTTATATTTGGATTAAGCATTAATGAAAAGAAACAAATCCTCAAATATATTTCCAATCGGATACAACAAAGCTAAGATGATTCAATTGACAAACAAAGCCGACTGCTGTGGATGCTCAGCTTGCGAAAGTATTTGCCCCAAGACGGCAATCAAAATGCAAGTTGATGATAAAGGTTTTTCGTATCCTTTCATTGACCAATTGATTTGCATCAACTGTGGATTATGCGACAAAGTATGCCCCATAATCAATCACCACACAATCGTCACGGATAAATTTACTCAAAAGATATTTGGATGCTCATCAAAGACAGATAATGACGTCAAAAACTCCTCTTCCGGAGGAATGTTTAGTGTCTTTTCAAGATTTATTCTATCTCAAAATGGTGTAGTTTATGGAGCTGCTTGGTCTGACGAAATGACAGTCAGACATTATCGCATATCTGATATATCCGAACTGAACAAACTTCGCGGAAGCAAATATGTCCAAAGCGATACACGTGGCATATATCAATCCATAAAGCAAGATTTAGATGATAATCAATTGGTACTATTTTCAGGAACGCCTTGCCAAATATCGGCACTACGCTTGTATCTTCGCAAAAACTATACCAACTTATATACAATTGATGTCGTTTGCCACGCAGTCCCAAGTCCATTGATATTCAAGGATTATATCCGAAATATTGAGCGACGATATAAAAAACGCGTGATTAATATTAATCTACGCGACAAATCCGATGGATGGTCGCGCGACTTTCACACAAAAGTCTTTTTTGACGATGGCTCTTATAAATACGACACGATGACAACCAATCTATGGACTCGTCTTTACTTTTCATTCTGTATAGACAGAGATTCCTGCCATCAATGCAAATTCACCAATTATCAGCGCTCCGGAGATATTACCATTGCCGATTTTTGGTTCATGGAGGAGCACCATCCCGACAAGCACAAGCCGACTGGCGTATCATTAGCAATAGTTAGTACCGATAAGGGTATGGCTCTATTTAAAGAAATAAGCAATGACATTGAATATTTCGAGACAAAAAGGGAGTATTCATCCCAACCATGCTTAAAAGCACCTACTACACCATCTCCAAACAGAGATCAATTTTGGGATGATTACCACTCCAACGGATTCAGATATGTGGCGAACAAATATTGCCTTTACAGATGGGATAAAATGTTACGCCTTAAGACATCTCTTTTTATCAAGACAAAAATACTTAAACGATGGATTCAATAACACTTCTACTCGTCAATGCCCTTGCATACACCGCAGTGTTAGCGTTCTTTTTGCGCAAGAACGGTATAAGTATTGGTGTTCTGTTATGGGGTGTATTCACCATATCCTCATGGGGTTCGTTCTTATTATTCAAGCATCCGGATTTCCCTGGATGTATTCACGACAATCCTCAACACATTGATGCATTATTGTATCTCTTTGCAGTCTTGTTTATATTTATATTTCCTCTATTTAAACTAAAAAAAATCCCCAAAGATTCCATTTCATTTACAAAGCCGGAACTTCTTAAAATCATAATGATTGTATGTATTTGCATCCAAGTACTCATGGCTATACTGAATATGGCAAATGCCCAAACCATCCTAAACGCTGGCATGGAGAATCTTGTAAACTTTAGAGACAACGTATATGATGGTGCCAACGATGTGATTTCACAAATTCCAATGCTGAATCGCATCAACCTCGTCTACTCTGGCATGAAATATATATGTTTTGGACTATCTATTGTATTGCTTATATGCTATCCTTATAACCGAAAATTAGTCTTAGTATTCTTTTTCACCACAATGCTCGATAGATTAATGTTCACAATCCTAATGGTTTCAAGAGCAGAGATGGTCACTATGATAATGTTTGCTGGACTTTTGATTTTCCTATTATGGGACTACATCAGCCAACGCACAAGAAAAATAATTATAGTTTATTGCATACCTATTCTCTCCCTAATCGCCATCGCTTTTTGGGCCATTTCCGTTTCTCGTTTCGAGGATATGGCTACATTTATGCTTTATAAATATCTTGGTGAACCAATGGTCAACTTCGGAGGTATACTATTCAATGATATTCAAAACTATACAAATGGTCATGCTTATTTCCCCACAATATACCGACTATTTGGAGAAATTGACTATATAACTGCTATTGAAAAATGGGATTACATTGAAAATATAACCAAAGTCCCTGCATTCATATTTTACACGTTTGTCGGAGGACTATTTATAGATTTCGGACCATACGTTACAGCTATCGTAGCCCTTATATGGTGTAAAAAAGGGGTCGGATTAATAAAAAAGCAAGAAGAATTTTCTTTAGGTCATGTTTTTGTATTACTTTTGTTTCTGTACACATTTAGTTATGGCGTCTTTTTGTTCCCAATACAAGGCATAGACGGAAACTTTATGATTCTGTACACCATTGTATTATATTTCATATTCCGAAAGAATGAAAATAGGTATCCTGACTTACGCTAACGTTGCAAATTTCGGCGCAAATTTACAAGCGCTTTCTACGGTATCATATTTTAGAGCTAAAGGGCACGATGCTGTCGTTTTAGATTGGTCTCCAATTGATTTTAGAAGCCAATTCCAATCAGCAACGGATATTCAAGCACAGGAACATTTTAGATTTTTCAAGGACAATATACCTCATACTCCATCATATTCGACCGATAGTGAATTAGCCAACGCTATTGATGAGAACAAATTCGATGCAATTGTGGTCGGTAGTGATGCGGTACTTCAGCATTTCCCGTTTCTGTCTCGATTTCATTTTCCGACTAGCACTATATACAGAATAGACCCTATTACATCAGAACGCATTTTCCCAAATGCATTTTGGGGAAGTTTTGCCAATCTACTGGAACGTAAAATTCCAATAATCGGGATGTCGGGAAGTTGCCAAAACACCAATCATCGCAACATCATGCCCTCAGAGAAAAGACGTATGACTAAAGCGATTAAGCAATTCAGCTTCTTCTCCGTCAGAGACACGTGGACCCAAAAAACCATTCGATCAATAACCGCAGGAGAAATAACTCCGCCAATTACCCCCGACCCGGTTTTTGCATTCAATCAAAACTATCCTCAATCAGTCACTAAAGCTGAAATAACCTCAAAGTTCAATTTACCCAACAATTATGTATTAGTATCATTTAAGCATCCACAAAACACCACCATCTCTTGGGTTCAAAAACTAAAAGAAACTTTTGAAGCCAAGGGATTAGCATGTGTGGCTCTACCTATGCCTAATGGAGTGCGATTTGGGCACAATTTCGATTATGAAATTCCCACACCATTAAATCCATTGGATTGGTATAATCTGATACGTTTTTCTTATGCATATATTGGTGAAAATATGCACCCGATAATAGTTGCTTTACATAATAGTGTGCCTTGTTTTAGTATTGATGAATACGGGAAACGTATTTTTAGACGTTTTACATTGAAAAAGACATCAAAAATATATGATATACTCCGTACATTCAACATAGAGCAATGGCGAACCCCTGTAAGCAAAGTGGTGAGTCCGGATTATATATACGACAAAATTGCTCATTTCGATAAAACATTATGTCATTGCAATGCAAACATCAAGCTAAGCCACTACAATGAGATGATGAATACTATCTTGAATATTATTGAAAATAATGAATAAGCCCCCTATTTTAATATTACTGCCATTTATATGCTATCCTCTTAATTCGGGTGGAGCTCAAGGAGCATTCCACATGATAAACCACATCAAAGAGTTCTATGACGTGCATATATGGTTTCATATCAATAACGAGAAAAAGGAGCGACACGTTATTGACGCGTTAGACAATGCTTTAGGTCACAAATGTCACATCCATTATTCATCCAATAAAATAGGTCGTAACTTTATTACTGCACGTGCTTTATATCGAAAATTCTGCAAATATTTTCTCAAAAACGATATTCAATACTCCCACAATTGTACAATATGGGGCGAAGGAATTAACGGATATTGCGATTTCGACGCTTTAGAAGATATTAATCAAATAATCACTGAATATAACATTCAGTTAGTTCAAGTTGAATTCAGTATGCTTATCGATATGGTATATGCTTTACCTGATTCGGTCAAGAAAATTTTCATACACCATGAATTGGGGTTTGCCCGCAAACAGACCTTATTGAATGGACTAAACGAGCAATATGTATATGACCATTATTCTTTTAACAAGCATTTTCACGAAGAAATAACAGCTCTTAATCAATATGATTGCGTCGTTACGATGTCGGATGTTGATAAAGCCAAACTCATTGAATCTGGGTGCAAGTCACGTATTGAATCTTCTCCTTTGTTTATTCCCAAGCCAAACAATAAATACCCATCGTTTAAGAATAGTGTCAACCGACTGACATATATTGCAAGTGGCTCACATTATCCAAATCGAGAAGGTCTTATATGGTTTATCGAAAATATCCATCCACGGTTATCCTCCCAAATAGACTATCATCTTGATATCATCGGGACTGGATGGCAAACTGAGAATTTCCCTATTAAGACTCCTTCAAACATATCTTTTAAGGGCTTTGTAGAAGATTTGACCACAATCGTTCCGGGTAGTATAATGATAGTTCCAATCCTATCAGGTAGTGGTATGAGAATGAAAATATTAGAAGCAATTAACAATTCAGTCCCATTTGTTTCAACCTCAGTCGGTGCAGAAGGTCTGATATTCAATAATGGAGAGGATTGTTTTATAACAGACAATCCCAACGACTATACCGACAAAATTTTGACGCTGCTTAAGAGCCCATCTCTTCAACACGAATTCGTTAACAAATCTCGGGAGAACTTCAATAAATCATACTCGGCAACTACTCTCGGGCAAAAACGTCTTGACATTCTAAAATCAATTAATTAAACCATAGTAATGATTGATGTAAGTATCGTAATTGTATGCATGAACAATGTCAAGCAGTTATTTCCGTGTCTTGACAGTATAAAAAAATATACTTCGGTTTCATATGAAACCTTTGTAGTGGCATATCTGTTTTCTAAAGAAAATCTCGAACTACTTCGCTCGCAATATCCGTGGGTGACAATCATAGAAAGCAATGAAATTCGTGGATTCTCTGAAAACAATAATCTCGCGCTTCGTCAAGCCAGAGGCAAATATTGTTTCATCCTCAACGACGACACATTAATAGAATCGCCTGTCGTCGATGATTTAGCCAAAACATTCACAGCCATTGCTGACGATAACGTAGCTGTTGTCAGTCCGAAAGTCGTTAGAAGCGATGGTTCTGTGCAATGTTGCGGACGTCCCCCAATCACATGGAAAACATTCTTACTTCATCGTTTTCATCTTTGGAGAGAATCATCCCAAACCCAATACGTCAATAAATCCGGAATATTCAAATCATATAATATCATAGGAGCTGCTTTTATGATTAAAACATCTGTATTTGAAGACATCGGATGGTTTGACGAGCAATACTTTTTCTGTCCCGAAGACATCGCGGTATCAACAAAGCTGAATGATTTAGGATATAGTTGCTACGTCAATTCCGACATTTGCTTGATACATCTTGAAGGTATGTCGGGAAAATCAGCATCACCCACTGCTGCTGCAACTCTTCCCGCCGCAAGAAAAGGAGAATGCATCTTTCTTTCCAAAAACAATAAATTCATATATTTCATTTTAGCTCTTACAAGTGCTTTATCTGCCTTGGTTAGTTGGATTCCTTATTATTTGAAAGGTCTTTTCCTCCATAGGCCTAACCGCTACTCTGTCTTTGCACAAGGAGATATTAATATTTTGAAGACAATCTTTACTAAAAAATCACCGAAAGAAATCTTCTCCGACATATATCGACACAATTTATCATCTAAAGGGAATATTTAGTTTGATATTTTGATTGCTCTCCGTAGACAGGCTTAAGATAAATTGCTTATCTTTGTGAACAAATAATTCCACATCATGAAGATTCTGCTTATTGGCGTATATAATTATATCAAAGGAGGTTCAGAAGCCGTTTGTTTTAATACCGGTTCTCTTTTACAAAAGTATGGGCATAAAGTTGTTTATTTTACGCTAAAATGGGAGAAAAACAATGATTCACCTTTTAGTCAATATTTTCACCGATATTCCAGAGCACCAGTTTCTCAGTCTGATTCATAATAGTTCGTTGGTTGCATTGCCATTGGATACTGATGCTCCCGCCGGATTAATTGTAATATTTCAAGCGGCTGCATCCGAAAAAATGGTAATAACGACCAAAACCGCCTCGACTGAAGCATATATCAATGACGAATTTGGATGTCTCCTTCCAAATATAGTAGACGATTGGGTTGCTAAAATTCAATTCTATCTATGCAATTCAGACTTAGCAATTCAAAAGGCGTCAAAATTTCATCAATACCTCCTCAATGAATGCAATGAGCATAAATATGCTGAAATTGTTTCTGCTTTGACAAAAAACAGGTAACTTTGCACATATTTTATGCGGAGATGAAGTTGCGAGTTCTTATAGTCAATAAGTTTTATTATCCACGTGGTGGCGATTGCGTGTGCACCCTCAATCTTGAGCGGTTGCTCAATGAGCATGGACACGCTACAGCCGTCTATGCGATGGCATATCCTCAAAATATAGAGTGTCACGACAGCAAATATTTTGCCTCTACGATTGACTTTTCATCAGGTATATCCGGCAAAATCAAGGCTGTTGCTCGCACACTCGGATACGGAGATATTCGATCTTCGTTCACTCGCATCCTCCGCGACTTCCGCCCCGACATCGTTCATCTCCAAAATGTTCACTCTTACCTATCTCCTATCATAGCTGAGATCGCTCATGAGTATGGGTGCAAAGTGGCGTGGACTCTCCACGACTACAAGTTGCTATGCCCGTCGTATAGCTGTCTGCGCGACGGAGAGCCATGCGAGCTATGCTTCGACGACAAGCGTCAAGTGGTGAGGACTCGCTGCATGAAAGGGTCATTGGCGGCCAGCATCATCGGCTATCTCGAAGCCAAGCGATGGAACGGTAAGCGGCTGCAACGTGCTACCGACATATTTATCTGTCCGAGCGCGTTTATGAAAGAGAAGATGATGCAAGGCGGATTTTCGACCGACAAATTAGAGGTACTATGCAATTTTGTCGACCCTACGAAGTTTGACAAATTTTCATCAGCGCCAAGCGTAGCTCGCAAGAACTACTATTGCTATATAGGTCGACTATCTCAAGAAAAAGGCGTAGCAACACTCCTCGAAGCGGCTTCACGCCTTCCCTACCCTCTTTATATAGCAGGAACCGGACCATTGGAGGAAGAATTACGCAGTCGATATGACAATCAGCCCAACATCCGCTTCCTCGGGCACAAATCAGCCGAAGAGGTTAGCCAATTGCTTGCCGAGGCTCGCTTTTCGATATTGCCATCGGAATGGTATGAAAACAATCCGTTAGGGGTAATCGAGTCGCTATGCGCCGGAACCCCGGTCGTAGGAGCTGACATGGGAGGTATTCCGGAGCTATTATCAGACTTCTCCGGCATAATTTTCCGCCACAAAGATATTAATTCACTTTCCGAAGCCCTCGAAGCAGCATGGTCGCGCACATGGGACTATGCAGAAATCCGCGATAAATCACTCACACGATTCGCTCCGTCGGCTCATTACACCAAACTAATAGATATTTATAACCGAATGCTGTCGTACTAATTGCAATATATCTGTGTTGATACACGTTAGTAAGATATACGATAGCAGTTTTTTTCACTTATTATGAGTACTTATAACATAAATCCCACTGATGCTTCTATCATCTTGACGTATCGCTGTCCGATGCGATGCAAGATGTGTAATATATGGCAATTTCCGACCGACAAGAAAGAGGAAATCAAAGCCGAAGATTTGCGCAGTTTGCCGAAGCTCAAATTTATCAACCTCACAGGTGGAGAGCCGTTTATCCGCGAAGATTTAGCCGACATCGTGGAGGAATGTTATCGTCACACCGACCGTATTGTGATTTCAACCTCAGGATGGTTTGAAGATCGAGTTATTGCGTTGGCAAAGCGATTTCCCAACATAGGTATTCGCATATCAATAGAAGGCCTAAGCTGCAAAAACGACGAACTTCGCGGGCGTGAAGGTGGATTCGACAAAGGATTGCGCACATTACTGACGCTCAAGCAAATGGGACTTAAGGATATAGGTTTTGGGTGTACGGTGTCGAACAACAACTCAACGGATATGCTGTCATTGTATAGGTTGTCGTTGTCGTTAGGCATGGAGTTTGCCACAGCAGCATTCCACAATTCTTACTATTTCCATAAGGACGACAACGTGATAACCAATCGCGACGAAGTGTGCAAAAACTTCGAGCAGCTCATCGAGTGGCAACTGCAAGAAAAGCACCCGAAATCGTGGTTTCGCGCATTTTTCAACATGGGGCTTATTAACTATATCGAGGGCGGACGCCGAATGTTACCTTGCGAAGCCGGCTCTGCCAATTTTTTCATCGACCCATGGGGCAAAGTGTTTCCTTGTAATGGGCTTGAAGAGAAATATTGGAAAGACTCGATGGGAAACATCCATGAGGACGACTTTATGACCATTTGGACAAGCGAAAAAGCACAACAAGTGCGCGACAAAGTGCGTCGTTGTCCCAAAAATTGCTGGATGGTAGGCACAGCTTCTCCCGTGATGCATAAGTATATCAAACATCCATTGAAGTGGGCTATCAAAAATAAGATTCGCTCAATGCGTGGTCTCAAGCCATGTTTAGACAAAACTTGGTATGACGTAGGTCAAGACCCTCGTCAAGGCGACCTCCGCGAAAAATTCTAATTAAAACACCCATTTGCTATGCGGATTGTAGTTACCGGAACTCGTGGCATCCCCAACATTCTCGGTGGAGTGGAAACTCACTGCGAAGAGTTGTACCCACGGCTTGCCGCAATGGAGCATGAAGTGATTGTGATACGACGCACCCCGTATATCACCGAAGCAAACCGCATCACAGACTATCGCGGTGTGAAACTGATCGACGTCTATGCTCCGCGCAAAAAGAGCATCGAGGCTATCATTCACACTTTTCTTGCCATCGTCAAAGCTCGCAGTCTTCGCCCCGACGTACTCCACATTCATGCCATCGGACCTGCCTTAATGACTCCTTTGGCGCGACTCCTCGGCATGAAAGTGGTGATGACCAACCATGGTCCTGACTATGACCGACAAAAATGGGGTCGTTTGGCTAAATTTATACTCCGCACAGGCGAACGCCTCGGCACCAAATTCAGCCACCGAGTCATCGTTATTTCAAAGGTCATCGCCGACATTCTCCGCATCAACTATGGTAGAACCGATGTCAATCTCATCTATAATGGCGTCAATATCCCGACAAAATCCACATCAGTCGACTATCTTGAATCGTTAGGTATCATACCTCACAGATACATCGTAGCAATCGGCCGTTTTGTCGAAGAGAAAGGATTTCACGACCTCATCGAAGCCTACACACGTCTTCGCCCCAATGGAATACAACTCGTTATAGCAGGCGACGCCGACCATCCCGACGAATATTCCACGTCGCTTAAAGAGCAAGCTCGTAAAGCCGGAGTCATTCTGACCGGATTTATAAAAGGAGAGAAACTCAACCAGGTTATGACCAACGCAGCTCTGTTTGTCATGCCATCATATCACGAAGGACTCCCAATTGCTCTCCTCGAAGCCATGAGCTACAATCTCGATGTAGTGGTAAGCAATATTCCGGCCAATCAGCTTTCAATACTCGATGCATCCGACTTTTTCCCCACGGGCAATGCCAACGCCTTAGCCGATGCTATACACCGAAAACTTGCTGCGCCACAAAGTTCTCGCCAATACAATCTATCTGACTATAATTGGGACACTATCGCTCAGCAGACACTTGAAGTTTACAAATCGCTGATATAACATTATTTCTGAAAGGCGAATAGGGGGTCGATGGCGTCAAACGCTGTTTGGTCGGGACGCACGGGTACGATGGTGATATATTCACGATCGAGCCAATAAATATCGGAAGCGTCATCATCGGGATTATCGGGCGTGAATCGTCCGGTAAGGAAATAGAATGGCTTGCCCATCGGATCGGCATACTCTTGATATTCCTCGCTCCAATGTCCGCGAGCGGCATGACATAGTTTGACTCCGCGCGGACGACAACGCGCCGGAATGTTCACGTTAAGGCACACGTCGCCCGGCAATCCGCCGGTCAACACTTTTTCCACTATCTCCGGCACCCAATCCTCACATCCTGAGAAATCAGCCTCCCACGAATGGGTAGTCAACGAAAAGCCAACAGATGGGATGCCAACCATGCACCCCTCAAACACGGCTCCCATCGTGCCGGAATATATCGTGGAATTACCTGAATTTGAGCCATGATTTATACCTGCCAACAGCAAATCGGGACGGCGAGGGGCTATCGCATGCAGGCCTAACTTCACGCAATCGACCGGCGTACCTGTCACAGAATAAATCTGCGCGCCATTATAGTCAGCATGACGCTTGATACGCAAAGGCTTATCGATAGATATGGCCGACGACTGGCCGGAGTGCGGACCGGCAGGCGCCACAGCGATAACATCGCCAAATTTCTTCACATAGTCGATGAGATACTTCAATCCGGGAGCCTCCACTCCATCGTCGTTGCTTATAAATATCAATGGTCGTTCAGATGCCATAATCATTACTTTTTTACTTATTCGGTCTACAAATATAGCGATTTTCAAGGAGCAATTTCCGAGTATTCGTCAAAAATGTTGTATCTTCGCATATTATTCGAAATTTATCACAACATTTTAATAATCTTATGGGAAAAGAAAACGAATCTAAGCCAATTGAGGCACAACATTCAGGCGAACTGCCCGAAAATGCGTTTCGCGAGCTCGGCAAAGGCGAAGAGTATACTCCGGTGATGCTCCCCGACCATGACCAAGCTGAGGTGACCCCTTATTCGGTCACGATGGGTCTGATACTTGCCGTAGTGTTTAGCGCCGCTGCAGCATATTTAGGTCTGAAAGTAGGCCAAGTATTTGAAGCGGCAATACCTATTGCCATTATCGCCGTAGGTCTTTCCGGAGCACTAAAAAAAGCCAATCCGCTTGGGCAGAACGTCATTATCCAATCCATTGGTGCTTGCTCGGGTGTGATTGTAGCCGGTGCTATCTTCACTCTTCCGGCGCTTTACATCCTACAAGCATCTTATCCGGAAATCACCGTCAACTTCTTGCAAATATTCCTAAGCTCACTGCTCGGCGGTGTGCTCGGTATACTTTTCTTCATTCCTTTCCGCAAATATTTCGTAAAGGATATGCACGGCAAATACCCCTTCCCCGAAGCAACAGCCACTACACAAGTGCTTATCAGCGCCGAAGGGAAGAGCAAAGCCAACAGCGGGCAAGCCAAAACCCTCGTCATCGCATCGCTCATCGGCGGTATCTACGACTATATCGTTGCCACATTCGGATGGTGGGCTGAGACAATCAGTACCTATGCCACCTCATGGGGTGCAGCCATCGCTGAAAAGACCAAATTGGTACTCAGTTGCAATACCGGTGCTGCCCTCCTCGGCTTGGGATACATTGTAGGTCTGAAATACGGATTTGTCATTTTTGCCGGCTCGCTATTCGTTTGGTGGATTGTGATTCCTCTTATGGGAACATACGGAGCTCCCGAAATTGCCGCGATGGAGCCGCAAGCAATCTTCAGCGATTACGCCCGCTTGATAGGCATCGGAGGTATCGCAATGGCCGGTATTATCGGCATCGTGAAGTCGTGGCCTATCATTGCGCAAGCCGTCGGTCTTGCCGGTCGTGAACTCAAAGGCAAAGCTTCAGGCGAGAAAACCGTGCGTTGGCAAACCGACATCTCTATGAAGCACATCGTATTTTTCATCCTCATCGCGCTCGTTGCCGTTCTCGTGTTTTTCTGGTGCGGTGTTATCAACACATTCTGGCAAGCCCTCATCGCTTGGGTTGTCGTTACTGTAATTTCGTTCTTGTTCACTACCGTAGCAGCCAACGCCATTGCGATCGTTGGTTCTAACCCCGTATCGGGAATGACATTGATGACACTCATCATCGCCTCAGCCATTTTCGTCGGCATCGGACTCAGTGGCACCTCAGGCATTGTCGCATCGATGGTAATCGGTGGTGTGGTTTGTACTGCTCTTTCAATGGCCGGTGGCTTCGTTACCGACCTCAAAATCGGATATTGGCTCGGCTCTACGCCTCGCAAACAAGAATCTTGGAAATTCCTTGGCACACTCGTATCGGCAGCAACTGTCGGAGGCGTAATCCTCGTGCTCAACGAGGTGTATGGATTCACCGGAGAAGATGCCCTCGTAGCGCCACAAGCAAATGCGATGGCCAAAGTAATCGAACCGCTCATGATGGGTGGCGAAACCCCTTGGATACTCTACCTCGTAGGCGCCGTGCTCGCTCTTATTCTCAACTGGCTCGGAGTGCCGGCATTGGCGTTCTGCCTCGGTATGTTCATCCCGTTGCAACTCAACGCTCCAATGCTTATCGGTGGCGCAATAGCTCACTTCGTAAGCAATAGTTCTAAGGACAAAGCCCTCAACGATGCACGTCGCGACCGCGGCACTCTCATCGCCTCCGGACTTATCGCCGGTGGAGCTTTGTTTGGCGTATTTGCCGCCATCACCAAATTTGCCGGATTTGAATACACATTCGGAGCTTCCGAAACGTTCACACAGTCGCTCGGTCTAATCATCTATCTCTTACTCATTGCATACCTTGCTTGGGATAGCATGCGAGCTAAAAAGCTACAATGATAAGTGCGACTATCCCCCTTAAATAAGGAAATTCTCAACCTCTCTATACCATCGATCGTCACGAACATCACCACGCCCCTTTTGGGGCTGGTTGACGTGGCGATTGTTGGTCATTTAGGGAGCGCCATTTATCTTGCGGCAATCGCTGTAGGTGGCAATATATTCAATATGCTCTACTGGCCGTTTGCATTTCTACGAATGGGCACCAGCGGAATGACCGCACAAGCATGCGGTGCGCACGACAATCGCGCATCATCGCTCACGCTCTATCGCGCACTATTGGTCGCCGTGCTGATAGGATTGGTTATCATCATCTTACAACATCCCATCTTTTCGGCAGTCATGCTGCTGATGGAAGCCGACGACACCACCAAGCGTCTCATCCACACCTACTTCTCAATCTGCGTATGGGGAGCACCTGCCATGCTTGGCACTTATGCCCTATCCGGATGGTTTCTCGGCATGCAAAATTCTCGCTCACCGATGTGGATGTCGATATTCATCAACCTACTCAACATCGTAGCCAGTCTGCTGCTTGTATTTGCTATTCGATTGGATATTCAAGGCGTTGCTATCGGAACGATGATCGCCCAATGGGGTGGATTTATCATCGGGCTATTACTCAGTCGCCGATACAAGCTGATTTCTACCTCATTTTCGCAACTTTTGCAACGCTCGGAGCTACGACGATTTTTCTCTGTCAATGCCGACATATTTCTTCGCACCTTGTGCTTAGTAGCCGTCACCGTATGGTTCACTGCCGCCGGTTCGCGACAAGGCACGGTAATCCTCGCCGTCAACACACTACTGATGCAACTATTCATTCTTTTCAGCTACATCATGGACGGATTTGCATTTGCCGGCGAAGCACTAAGTGGCAAATACTATGGAGTAGGCGATCGTGCGAATCTTCGTCGCTGTGTGATTGCCATAATAAAATGGGGATTAGCTCTTGCTGTTGTTTTCAGTTCTTTATACTTGGTAGGCGGACAATGGTTTCTGTCTCTTCTAAGCTCCGACCCCATAGTAATCTCATCCTCAGCCGACTACCACCTATGGGCTATAGCCATACCATTGGCAGGCTTCGGCGCTTTCGCATGGGACGCAATCTATATCGGCACTACCAACACTCGCGGAATGCTTATTTCGATGGTCGCAGCCACGGCTCTGTTTTTCCTCCTTTACACACTCATCTTCCCATCGCTTTACAATCATGGTCTGTGGATTGCATTCATCTCATATCTTATCACACGAAGTCTGGTGCAGACAATCCTCGGACGCAAATATCTCCAACGATAGAACAATTTCAAAGTAAACAGCGTTATATAGTTATATAATTGCATTTATTAATCCCAAAACAAGTATTACTCAGGTAGTTACACTTCAATATTGATTCCATCTATAACTCAATAGATTTTGTAAGTTGGAGCAAAGCAACGCAATCACTACCTTTGTAACAAATAAAAGAACAAAACAAATTTACAAACGTATAAAACTTTAGAAATTATGAAAAAATATCGTTGCACAGTATGTGATTGGATCTATGACCCCGCAGTAGGTGACCCTGATAGCGGAATCGCTCCCGGAACTCAATTTGAGGATATCCCCGATGATTGGTCTTGCCCTCTTTGCGGAGTGACTAAAGAAGATTTTGAACTCGTAGAGGAATAATAACCAACTCTTCCCATAATATCTACCGGATAGCAGTCGCTATTCGGTATTTTTTTGCTAATTTTGTCGTTACGGGAAATATCGCAGAATGCTTTCCGTTATTTATGTGTGGATATTCGACCAATATCCTCCCATTTCATTTTATTTCAACGACAAACGATGAAACATCTAACTTTTATTCTATCAATATTATTAGCCTTGGCTGTATCAGGCTGTGGCGGTGCAAAACTTTCGGTTGCCGATGAGCAGATGGCACGAGGCGAATATTTCGACGCCTCAAAGACCTATCGTAAAGTCTACAACAAGATGACCAAGAAAGAGGAGCGACCGCAACGTGGCGAAGTAGCATTCAAAATGGCTGAATGTTATCGCAAACTCAACATGAGCTCGCGCGCATCAGCAGCCTACCAAAACGCCATTCGGTATGGCTACCCCGACTCAACGGCTCAGCTGCATTTGGCTCAGTCGCTTCATGCCGAAGGTAAATATGCAGCTGCCATCAAGGCATACGAAGAGTTTTTGATGCGCAACCCCAACTCCGATATTGCCAAAATCGGCCTCATCGGAGCACGACAAGCTATTAAGCAAAAAGAATCGCCCACACGCTATGTAGTGCGTGAGGCAAAGCTTTTCAACTCACGCAGAGCCGATTTTGCCCCAATGTTTCTCGATGGGGCACACGACGTGTTGTACTTTACTACTACCAATGAGAAAGTTACCGGGACAAAGCGTAGCGAGATTACCGGAATGAAGAAAAGCGACATTTGGGTGGCTAAGAAAGACGAGCAAGGCAATTGGCAACGTCCCGAACAGGCTGAAGGAGAATTAAACACCGAATTAGATGAAGGTATCACATCCTTCTCCCCCGACGGCACTACGATGTATCTGTCGAAAGCTCGCCGAGAGCCGAATGCAAACACAACCGTTGAGATATACACATCTCAGCGTAGCGATGCCAAATGGAGTGCCCCAGTCAAATTTGAAATCACCGCCGACACCCTATCGACCTACGGACATCCCGCGGTGTCGCCCGATGGCAATTGGCTATACTTCTGTAGCGATATGCCCGGAGGCAGCGGAGGCAAAGATATATGGCGTATCAACCTTAAAGAACGCGCCGGATCGCTCGAAAACCTCGGCGAATTTATCAACACAGCCGGCGATGAGGAATTCCCATATGTTCGCACCGATAGTGTCCTTTATTTTGCATCCGATGGCCATCCGGGAATGGGAGGTCTCGACTTATTCCGTGCGCAACTCACTCCCTCCGGTGGATGGAGCGTAGTGAATATGGGTTCTCCGGTCAACTCATCTTTCGACGATTTTGGCATTACATTTGGAGAAGGAGAAAGTGGATTTTTCAGTTCCAACCGCAACGATGCACGCGGATACGACCACATATATTCTTTCATTCTTCCCGATTTGAAAATCTACATATCCGGAATGGTGCTCGACAAAGACGAGGAGCCGGTGCCTAATGCCGTAATACGCATCGTGGGCAACGACGGCTCTATCCAAAAAGAATCAGGCAGAGCCGATGGTTCATTCAGATTCCCCTTACAACGAGGTGTAAGCTATGTGATGATGGCCGGAGCAAAAGGCTATCTCAATGCAAAACAAGAATTTACAGCCGACAATGCAGAAGAAGATGCCGAATATGGCGTCGACTTCATCCTTGCATCAATCAACAAGCCGGTAGTAATTGAGAATGTGTTCTACGATTTTGACCGTGCCGATCTTCGCCCTGAGACAAAAACCGCTCTCGATGAGATGGCTCAGATGCTTCGCGACAATCCCAACGTAACCATCGAAATGGCTTCGCACACCGACCGCAAAGGCTCAGATGAATACAACTTGAATCTCTCTCACCGTCGCGCTCAATCGGTAATCGACTACCTCATAGCTGCCGGTATCTCACCCGAACGCCTTCAGCCTCAAGGCTATGGCGAATCGCGTCCGAAGACCATCACCAAAAAACTCGCCCGCGAGTTCCCGCAATTCAAAGAAGGAGACATACTCAACGAAGAATATATCGAAGCCCTTTCGGAAGAAGATCAAGAAGTGGCCGACCAAATAAATCGTCGCACCGAATTCCAAGTCCTCTCCATCGACTACCAAATGTTTTAACCAATGGAGTTCCGAACTACGATAAAACCCATTCGCAGTCAAGGCGTTATTGACCATCAAAAGTCAATAATGCTACTCGGTTCCTGTTTTAGCGACAATATCGGGACTCGATTACAATCCGACCTATTCGATGTTGATGTAAATCCGTTCGGCACACTCTACAATCCGGCAAGCATTGCAAGTGCAATTCGCCGTATTGTTTCTGATGACAAATTTACTACCTCCGATCTTTTCGAGCACGAACATAGATATCATAGCTTCGCTCATCACTCGCGGTTTTCATCGACCGATCTCAATATTGCTCTAACTCAAATCAACTCACGATTACATACATCTCACGAAGTACTCCGCCGAGCAAACACACTGCTCATCACGTTTGGTACAGCATGGGTGTATCGTCTCAGAGCCACCGGTCAAGTCGTCTCAAATTGCCACAAGCTCCCGGCTGCCATGTTCACGCGCTCACGCCTGTCGGTCGAAGAGATAGTAGCCGAATGGAGCGAACTGCTCGAAACACTTCGCTCCTTCAATCCGCAGTTAAACATTATCTTTACCGTCAGCCCCATCCGACATCTTGCCGATGGTGCGCACGACAACCAATTGAGCAAATCTACCCTATTGCTCGCCATCGACCGACTCGGTGGCAACTATTTCCCCTCCTATGAGATTATGCTCGACGACCTCCGCGACTATCGCTTTTATAGTGCCGATATGACTCATCCGTCGGAAGTCGCCATCGACTATATCTACGACATTTTTTCTCAATCATATATGACCGATGCCTCACGAGAACTCGCTCGTTCTTGCCGTCGCATCAGTCAGCGACTTAGCCATCGCCCGATGACCGACAACACCGCTGCCATCGAGTCATTCAACACCTCGACCAGGCAAATAATCGACTCGTTACTCTTATCATACCCCTTTCTGCAAAGGGCTATTAATAACTTATTGCAACAATGAACTACACCATATCACGTATAGCAGAGATACTTCGACTCCCTCAGCCGCCCTATCCTCATCTGATAGTGAGCACACTTTTAATCGACTCGCGCTCGCTCACTTATCCCTCCGAATCACTTTTTTTTGCCTTGCGCACTCGCAATAACGATGGTCATCGTTACATACCCGAATTATATTCGCAAGGTGTACGCAACTTTGTCGTTGAATATGTTCCGGAGCAAATGCGACATAGCTCTGAGGCAAACTTTTTGGTAGTTCAAGATGTAGTAAAAGCTCTCCAAGCATTAGCTCGCCACCATCGCTCGCTATTTTCCGCACCGGTAATTGGTATTACCGGAAGTCGAGGAAAGACAACGGTCAAAGAATGGCTCTACCAACTGCTGCAACCCGACTACAACATCGTGAGATCGCCTCGTAGCTACAACTCACAAATCGGAGTCCCGCTATCAATCTGGGAGATGAACTACGACACCCAATTAGGCATATTTGAGGCAGGCATTTCGATGCCCGACGAGATGCCGGCACTACAAAGCATCATACGTCCAAATCTTGGTATCATTACCAACATCACCGATGAGCACCGCAATGGGTTTGACTCGATAGCATCCAAATGTGCCGAAAAAGTGACTCTCCTTCGCGATTGTGACTGCGTCATTTACAACGCCGACAATGCTTTGATTTCAGAGGTAATCCAATCCACCTCAATGCCGGCTCAAGAGATAGCATGGTCGCTTCGCGACAGCGATCGTCCGCTTTTCATCTCAAAGATTGAGAAGCACCACCCCTCGACTACTATTTCATACACATACCTTCAGAGTGATTTTCAGATCGAGATTCCATTCACATCAGACAATGATATAGAAAATGCCATCCACTGCTTGGCTGTGATGCTTTTCATGCGGAAGACTCCGGATGTGATTGCTTCGCGCATGGCAATGCTCACTCCGGTAGGCACTCGACTCAACGTCATCGAAGGAGTTAACAATTGTATGCTCATCTACGATTCTTATACGAGCGACCTTCACTCCCTTACACCTGCCATTGATTTCATGGCTCGCCGTGCCACCCCTGACCGCTCTATGACCGTCATTTTAAGCGATGTGATGCACGAAGATATGGAGTCGAGCAAGCTATATCGCAACATTGCCAACCTACTTCGTCAGAAAAAGATTGAACGCTTCATCGGTATAGGACCGGAAATGATGCGCCACAGCCACTACTTCGATGTGAATGCACGATTCTACAACTCGACCGAAGAGTTCATATCCTCCATATCCACAAGCGATTTCGACCACGAACTCATACTGATAAAGGGTGCCAACCATTTTCATTTCGACCGCCTGAGCGACATCTTGGAAGCGCGACAACATGAGACGGTGTTGGAAGTCAACCTCGATGCTGTGATTCATAATTTCAACTTCTTCCGTTCGCGCCTGAAGCCTTCGACGGGTATAATATGTATGCTCAAAGCATCGGGATATGGAGCCGGCTCATATGAACTCGCCAAATCTCTGCAATCGCAAGGCGCAGCTTATCTTGCAGTTGCCGTGCTCGACGAAGGTGTCGATCTGCGCAATGCCGGCATCACAATGCCGATAATGGTGCTGAATCCTAAAGTTGTAAACTACAAAACGCTATTCTCTTATCGTCTTGAACCGGAAATATATAGTTTCGAAATACTTGAAGAGATAATCCGCGAAGCCGAAAAATACGGCATCACCAACTACCCCATCCATATCAAATTAGACACCGGCATGCATCGTCTGGGATTTCTCGAAAAGGATATTCCGGAACTTATTGCCTCTCTATCAAGCCAGAATTTTGTTACTCCTTGCTCTGTGTTCTCTCACCTTGCCACTGCCGACTGCTTGGATATGGACGACTATACGATGTCGCAATTTAAATATTTCGACAGATGTTGTGACGCACTCCAAGCGGGTTTTAACCATCACATTTTGCGCCATATCCTCAACTCCACCGGCATCACCCGTTTTCCGGAGCATCAATGCGACATGGTAAGACTCGGCATCTGCTTATACGGCATCCCCACCCTCGCCGATGACTCTCAAAGCGACTTGCGTCCCGTATCATCGCTGCGCACGGTAGTCATCTCTATCAAGGAATGGGAGGCCGGCGAAACCATTGGCTACTCCCGTCGAGGTGTACTTCATCGCCATTCGCGCATCGCAACCATCCCGGTAGGATATGCAGATGGTATAGATCGTCATCTCGGCAACGGTCGTGCCGATGTGCTCATCAACGGACATCGCTGCCCTACTGTCGGGAATATTTGTATGGATATTTGTATGATTGATGTTACCGACGCTCCATGCGAAGTGGGCGACAGTGTCGAAATCTTTGGTAACAACATTTCTGTATGCGAACTTGCCGAAAAACTCGACACAATCCCTTACGAAATATTGACCTCTGTTTCGTCGCGTGTGAAACGAGTATATTATCGGGAATAAGCCTGCGGTCTACGACAGCAACAGCGACGCATCTCCGTAGCTGAGGAAGCGAAAATCGTTGGCAAGAGCATAGTCATACATTGCTCGCCAATCGCCATCGACAAACGCCGATACGAGCAACAACAACGTCGATTGTGGTTGGTGGAAATTGGTGACAATCCCCTTCACTACCCGATATTTATATCCCGGAGCGATAATAATGCGAGTCGAAGCCACCAACACATCCATATTTGATTTCCGCAAGTATTCGGCTATCAGACCAAACGATTCAGCAACTGTAAGATTAGGATGTTCAGGCTGATATGGATACCATTGTGGCACCTCATCTATAGCCATCCCTTGATGCAGCATACAGCCTATATGATAAAGGCTCTCAAGCGTTCGCACCGAAGTTGTACCCACAGCTATGATACTGCGCTCCGACGTTGCGATTTCCTCTATCAAAACCCTTGACACCGATATAAACTCACTATGCATCTCATGCTCACCTATCGAATCGCTCTTTACCGGCTGAAACGTTCCGGCGCCTACATGCAGAGTCAACTCTCGGCGCAATATGCCAAGCGAATCGATATCGCTAAGCACCGAAGGAGTAAAGTGTAATCCTGCCGTAGGAGCAGCCACAGAGCCATCGATATGAGAATACACAGTCTGATAGTCCGATTTATCGCTATCTTCTGTTGCTCTGTTCAGATATGGAGGAATTGGAATCTCGCCGACAGCGTCTATAATTCGAGCAAACGTCACTTGTGAATTATCCCAAGAGAAACGCACCACACTTGCGTTACCCTCTTTGGCAATGCGCGTAGCCGTGAGCGTTATATCATATCCATCGACATTGAGCGGAAGATGCAACGGAACATCTTTCCAACGCTTTGAATTACCCACAAAACAAAGCCACGAGCACTCTTTGGTTGTGGCAAAATTCACTGCATAATCCACCGGAGCCACCGGTTCCAAACAGAATATCTCAATCAATGCCCCTCCATCGCCTTTCCTGAAACGCAATCGAGCATTAATGACTCGCGTATTGTTGTAGACCAACATCGAGTCGGCAGGAAGCATCTGAGGCAATTCGAAAAATATATGTTGACTGAGCGCACCATCAGCCCCACGAACGAGCAATTTACACCGATCGCGCTCGGCAAGCGGGTGCTTGGCAATGCGTTCGTCAGGTAGAGGATAGTTATATTCCTCGATTCTTATATCTTGTACTTTCATTGACGGAAAGTGATAGTACGGTTATACACAAAATTGGCCATCGTATAGACCACATTACCTATCAAAGTCGCTATTCCGTATCCGCTAAGGACAAATCCGAGGATATTGATTTCGACATCCTCAAGTGGCGACCGGTACGATAAGAGCCATACGGCGAGAAATTGGATTCCATAGCACACCAAAAATCCCACCAAAAATTTTGCAGCTTCTTTGGCATAACCCTTCTTTGAGCGGAACACCCATGTCTTATTCCATAGAAACGAGTTTATAAATCCCGCCACATAGCCTATTGCGTTCGACAGCATTTGGTCGATACCGAAAACCGACTTACATAAAAATATCAATCCAAGTGTAAGCAATGTGTTGAGTACGCCTACAAGTGCATATTTTACAAATTGTATGAGATTTTTTTTCTGTTTGAAATTCATAATTTTCGACTATTTGCTATCGTTTTTTAGGATAGGCAACGACCATGAAAAGCGTAACGCGAGTACTCGCATTATGACCACCGTTGCTGCGCAAGCTATCTGTTGCGCGATTTCCGAACCTCCGGTTTCATGTATTATCCAATACATCGCTCCACCTGCCAAACACGCTGTAGCATATATATCTTCGCGAAACAACAGTGGTTCTTCGTTGATAAGTATATCGCGAACCACTCCACCGACTGCGCCGGTAATCATACCCATCGTTATAGCCACCCACATTGGGTAGCCCAATGCAAGCGATTTAGACATTCCTATCACAACAAATAGCGCTAATCCGATGGTGTCAAAGACAAACAGCATCTTATTGTGGCTCACAAGCAATTTTTTGAATACTATCACCACGGCAAGCGACATTGCCGTCACAGCCAGATACCACCACGTTTGCATCCAAAATACCGGTACATCAAGCAACACATCACGCACCGTACCACCGCCGATAGCCGTAACAAGCCCTACCATATAAGCACCAAACCAATCGAAATGCTTCACGGCTGCCAAGCGTATACCACTGATGGCAAAAGCCACAGTACCTATCACCTCGATGATAAACAAAAACGTGGTCTGCAAACTCTCGTCCATCATTACTCTTTGTTTTCTCGTTGATAATATCGGCACATCGACGTAAGTCCGCAGTTTAAGCAATCGGGGCGGCGAGCTTTACACACATAGCGACCATGAAGTATAAGCCAATGATGAGCCAACGGAATATCCTCGGCCGGAATATACTTACATAGAGTTTTTTCCGTAGACAATGGCGTCTTGCTATTGGTGGTAAGTCCGATGCGCTCGCTCACGCGAAACACATGAGTATCTACCGCCATTGCGGCCTGATTGAACACTACGGCAAGCATCACATTAGCCGTTTTACGCCCCACTCCGGGCAGTTTCACAAGTGAGTCCATATCAGCCGGTACTTCACCGGCAAACTGTTCGACGAGCATTGTTGCCGCACCTTTCAGGTGTCGAGCTTTATTGTTAGGATAGGAACATGAGCGGATATATTCAAAGATGTCTTCAACCGAAGCCTGAGCCATCGCACCGGGAGTAGGATATGCCTTAAAAAGCGCGGGAGTGATTTGATTCACACGCTTATCAGTGCATTGTGCCGATAGTATTACCGCCACAAGTAGCTGAAAGGGATTATCATAATGCAATTCAGTCTCGGCAATCGGCATTGCCGTCCTGAACCACTCAATGACACCGGCATATCTCTCTTTTACGGTCATTACGACGAGTTTATAATGTCAGACGGGCTATTTTAATGCGCGCTCTTAAACTCGTCTAAGAAACGAGTGTCATTTTCGGAGAACATACGCAAATCTTTCACTTGATATTTCAGATTTGTGATACGCTCCACTCCCATACCCAATGCAAATCCGGAATATTGCTTTGAATCTATACCACAGGCTTCAAGCACATTGGGGTCAACCATACCGCATCCAAGGATTTCCACCCATCCGGTATGCTTACAGAACGAGCATCCCTTACCTCCGCAAAGGTTGCATGATATATCCATTTCGGCCGATGGCTCGGTAAATGGGAAGTAACTTGGGCGAAGACGAATCTGAGTTTCCGGTCCGAACATTTCTTGCGCGAAATAGAGCAACGTCTGCTTCAAATCGGCAAACGATACGTTCTTATCCACATAAAGAGCTTCTACTTGATGGAAGAAGCAGTGTGCGCGCGCCGAAATAGCCTCATTACGATACACACGTCCGGGGCAGATAATTCTTACAGGCGGTTGTTGCTTTTCCATCACGCGACTTTGCACCGACGAGGTGTGTGTGCGCAACAACACATCAGCCGGATTGCGCTGAATGAAGAATGTGTCTTGCATGTCGCGCGCAGGGTGATCGGCGGCAAAGTTAAGCGAAGAAAATACGTGCCAATCGTCTTCGATTTCGGGGCCTTCGGCAATAGTGAAGCCGAGGCGAGAAAAAATGTCAATGATTTCTTGACGCACGAGCGACAGCGGATGGCGCGTACCGAGTGCGATGGGCGATGCCGATCGGGTAAGATCGAGTGCATCATCTACAGCGTCGGTCGACTCCAAAGCCTCACGAAGAGCATTAATCTTGTCGGTAGCAAGATTCTTAAGCTCGTTGAGCTTTTGTCCTATTTCTTTCTTTTGCTCAGCCGGCACGGTACGGAAATCATTGAAAAGCAATGATATTTCGCCTTTCTTGCTGAGATATTGTATACGCAAAGCCTCTACTTGGGCAGCATCTGTAGCCTGCAATCCCTCTATGCGGGTCTTGAGGTCGTTTATCTTTTCAAGCATTTTTATGTAAGTATCTGTTTATTCATGCAAAATTACAAAATTTTGCGGAATAAACTCAGCTATACACAAAAACATTTATCGTCAATTATTGAGCACCTCGTCCGAGAATATCAAAAGTATCGACTGCAATCTCCGTAATGCTACGTTTTATTGCGTTTCTGTCTTCCCATATTCGGGTGCGTAGTTTCCCCTCAATATAAAGCATCGTGCCTTTTCGGATGTATTTTTCCGCAAATTCAGCTTGTTTTCCCCACATTACAATGTTGTGCCATTCGGTACGCTCCGGTATCGTAGCGCCGGAGGCCGTGGTTCTGGTCCGTTCGGTTGTAGCCAATGAAAATTCGGCAAGAGGTTGCCCATCGACATATCGTATCGATGGGTCCTTCCCGGCATTGCCGATTAATATTACTTTGTTTACCGACGCCATTTTATTATTTTGAAGCTTTCAACCCTTCGATTACCGCCGTAGTGAATCCATTGGCTTCCATGGCGTTCAGCCCTTTTATTGTCACACCTCCGGGAGTGGTCACTTTATCGATTTCCACTTCGGGATTATTTCCGGTAGCTTCGAGCAATTCGATTGCCCCACGAAGAGTCTGCAACACGAATTCTTTACCTTGTGAGGCATAAAATCCAAGTTCTACCCCACCCTCAGTTGCCGCTCTGACATATCGCATCGCATAGGCAATACCACAAGAACACAAAGCTGTGGCAGCGCCCATCAATCGTTCCTCGATCACAGCAGCTTTGCCAAGCGCACCGAATAGGCTCTCGACCATTTCGATTTGCTGCGCCGATGCGTTGCGATGACACAAGAATGTCATGCTCTGACGGATGGCTATTGCGGTGTTGGGCATTGCACGGAACAGTGTACGCTCCGACGAATAGTTGGTCAACCAACCATCAATCATATCCAAGGTGACTCCCGCCGCAATCGACAGCAATATTTGATTGCGAAAATCAATACGCGGAGCTATCCCGCCAATCACTTGCTCTACAAGCCAAGGCTTAACCGCGATGACAATCACATCTGCGCCACACACGGCCTCTACATTATCTTGCGTCAATCGATAACCACAAGCCTCGGCAACCGCAGTCATCTGCTTGGCATTAGGATCTGCCACTGTAATATCAGAGGGGGAGATGATTCCGCTTTTCGCCAATCCGGAAGCTATGGCTCCACCCATATTACCTCCGCCAATAATTCCGATCTTCATATTCGCTATGCCTTAGATAATGCGCGCTTGAAACGCACGATAAAGTCACCTACATTTTCGCGCGTCAAGCAAAGCGGTGGAAGCAGACGGATGACGTGCGTACCCGTAACTCCTGTAAACACTTTCTCCTCATGGATAAGACGTGATCGCAACTCCTTGATTGGATAGTCCATTTCAATACCAATCATCAAGCCTTCGCCACGAATTTCTTTTATGCCGGGTATCTTTTCGAGTTCTGATTTGAGATATGCACCTACCTGACGAGCATTTTCCACCAAGTTTTCTTTTTCAAAAATATCCAATACAGCTATCGCAGCGGCACACGCCAAATGATTTCCGCCGAATGTAGTACCAAGCATACCATACACCGGCTTAAACTTCGGCGCTATGATAACTGCTCCCATTGGGAATCCATTGGCAATACCTTTTGCCATCGTCACCACATCGGGCTTTACATCCGAATATTGGTGAGCGAAGAATTTACCCGAACGGCCATATCCACTCTGAATTTCATCGATCACAAGCACTGTGTCGTATTTATCGCAAGCCGCACGGAGTTGCTTTAGGAATTCAGCAGAGGGGATGCGTATACCTCCCACCCCTTGAATACCTTCGATAATCACTGCCGCCACATCGCCTTTCGACAACTCAGCCTCTACAGCGTCAATATCACCGAGAGGAACTATTGTCACATTGCCATTGGCATTTACAGGAGCTATGATTTTGGGATTATCTGTAGCCTCCACAGCAAGCGAGGTACGACCATGGAATGCCTTGCCAAACGAAACGACGCGCTTTCTGCCGTTATAGAACGACGCAAGTTTCAGTGCATTCTCGTTTGCCTCTGCTCCCGAATTGACCAAAAACAATTGATAGTCGTCATAGCCACAAGCCTTACCGAGCTTGTCGGCAAGACGTTGTTGCAACGAATTTATTACCGAATTGGAATAAAAGCAGAGCTTCGACGCCTGCGAGCTGAGAGCTTGCAAATAGTGAGGATGTGAATGTCCAACCGATATTACGGCATGACCACCATATAGGTCGAGATATTCTACGCCATTGGTGTCCCAAACGTTACATCCTTTGCCACGTTCGATTTCAATATCAAACAGCGGATATACATCAAAAAGTTTCATTTCAATACAATATTTAGAATGCCGACGGCTTTAATGCAAGACCTACACGCTCATGAAGTCCGAAAAGAAGATTCATGTTGTGTACGGCTTGTCCCGATGCGCCTTTCACCAAGTTGTCGATCACGGATGTAATCAGCAACTTACCTTCCACTTTCTCAAGGTGCAGAATACACTTATTAGTATTCACTACATCCTTCAAATCAGGAGCCTTATCGGTCACGAATGTAAAATTATGGTCTGAATAATAGTCCTCATACAGTTTCTTCACCTCATCAAGTTCGATAGGACAATCCAAATAGACAATCGCCATGATGCCTCGCGAGAAGCAACCTCTTACCGGAATGAAGTTTATATCGGCTTGAAAGCTGGTTTGCAACTGAGTCAACGACTGCTTGATCTCAGCCAAATGCTGATGGCGGAACGGCTTGTAGATCGACACATTGTCATTACGCCATGAGAAGTGAGATGTTGCGCTCGGCTTCACTCCGGCACCGGTGCTACCGGTAATAGCGGTCACGTGAATATCGCTATTCAACAGCAGATTCTTTGCCAAGGGAAGCAATGCCAACTGTATCGCAGTAGCAAAGCATCCGGGATTGGCCACACGTGTTGCACCGCGCACAATGCGCTTTCTATTCAACTCCGGCAGTCCATAGACGAAGTTGTGAGTACCATCTTCGATGCGATAGTCGGTCGATAGGTCGATGATTTTCAGTGTTTCGGGCACCTCGTGGCTTTCCATAAACTTACGAGTTTCACCATGAGGAGTGCAACAGAACAGCACATCGATTGTTTCCCAAGGCGTTTTGTCGGTAAACCGAAGTTCGGTTTCGCCAATAAGCCCTTGGTGCACGTCCGACACGCGGTTGCCAGCGTTGCTTGAACTATTTACCCACACGATTTCCACATCAGGGTGATTGATTAGGAGACGTATCAGTTCACCTGCAGTGTAGCCCGCGCCTCCGATTATTCCGGCCTTTATCATAATCTATCGCTGTAAATTATTAGATTTGCTCATCTTTGTGGTTGGCATAATATGCACGTAAAGCAGTTGCCGACACCTTAATAAAACCTTTGGCATCATCGGCAGTCCAGCCCTTCTGTGTTTCACCATATTCGCCCAACTTATTCTTCACCAAGTCATCGGCACTCTCTACGCCCACAGTCGAGAATCCTAAAGGTCGTAACTCAAGGATAGCAGTACCATTGACGTTGCGCTGAGAATTAACAAGCATAGCTTCAATGTCGCGCATCACCGGTTCCAAATACTGACTCTCGTGCAAGAACATTCCATACCAATTAGCAACTTGGTCTTTCCAATATTGCTGCCACTTGCTGAGAGTATATTTTTCCAAGAAACGGTGAGCCGAAATAATAAGCATTGGAGCCGCAGCCTCAAAGCCTACACGTCCCTTTATTCCAATAATAGTATCACCGACGTGCATGTCGCGACCTACGCCATAAGCGGCACCAATTTCTTCTACCTTTTGTATCGCTTCGATTGGATCATCATAGCTTACATCGTTCACAGCCTTCAATTCGCCTTTTTCAAAAGTAAGACGAAGTTGCTCTGTGCCATCTTTCACACAATGCTTCAAATAAGCCGATTCGGGAAGACCTTGTGCTGAGTCGAGAATCTCACCACCACAGATCGAGGTTCCCCAAAGACCTACATTATAGCTATATTTGAGCTTAGTAAAATCGGCGGCAAATCCATTTTTGTTAAGATAGTCGATCTCTTCTTGACGCGACAAATTATTATCTCTGGTAAGTGTGATTATTTCCACTCCGGGAGCCATCACCAAGAATGTCATATCGAAACGAATTTGGTCATTTCCGGCACCTGTCGAGCCATGTGCGATTGCATCAGCACCGATCTCATTTGCATAGCGAGCGATGGCTATCGCTTGGAAGATGCGCTCCGAACTTACAGAGATTGGATATGTCCCATTACGTAGCACATTTCCGTATATCATATACTTCAAACTCTTGTCATAGTACTCGCGAGTGACATCTAACGTCACATATTTAGTGGCACCCAACTTGTAGGCATTAGCTTCGTTTGTAGCCAATTGCTCAGGGCTGAATCCTCCGGTATTTGCACACGCAGCATATACCTCATATCCTTTTTCTTTGGCAAGATACATCACTGTATATGACGTATCAAGACCTCCACTGAATGCTACTACAACTTTCTTCTTTTCCATATCGGTGATATTTTATTCTTTTGTTTCGTCTGATTCTATTACGGAGTGTTGTCCCTCCACTTTATGATACTTTGTCTCTGCCGGGTCGTAGAGCAAGCCGACACATAGACACTTATGACCGCCGTTTCGTTGCAAGATGTCGAAATTCACACAACTCTCACATCCGCGCCAGAATGCCGGATCGGTAGTTAACTGATCGAATGTCACCGGACGATAGCCTAACTCAAAGTTCATTTTCATCACAGCGGCTCCGGTTGTCAGTGAGAATATCTTTGCTTGAGGGAACATCTCTCGCGAAAGGTTGAAAATCCGGCGCTTGATACGTGTAGCAAGACCAAGCCCACGGAATTGGTCGGCAACAATAAGTCCGGAGTTTGCAACAAACTCCTTATTGCTCCAACATTCGATGTAGCTGAATCCGGCAAATTGTCCCTCAGAGAGAGCAATCACAGCCTTGCGTTCAAGCATCTTTTGCTTTACATATTCGGGTGAGCGCTTTGCTATACCGGTGCCACGCACCTTAGCTGCGCGATTTATGGTGTCAAGAATTTCGTCGACGTATTTTACGTGTTCTTCCGATGCTACTAAAACTTCAATCTTTGGTTGATTTTCCATTTTAATGATAGGATATAGAATATTTTTATTATAAAATCTTTTTGTTGTTTATTACTTTAATCTTCGAATGACGCCCGAGCCTCATCTACTACTTTCAAGGGAAGTATAGATGCAAAAAGCTCGAGCAATTGTCGTCGTGTCGACCTTTCATTGACTACTGCAAACACCGTGTCGGCTCCCGGGATTGTGCCTAAAATATGCTCCGATTGCATCATATCTATGTCGTAGGCTAACCCACTGGCATATCCGTTTCGAGTTTTTATCACCACGACATTTCCGGATATTGCAAGCGACAATGCTGCCGGGTGTTGTCCCGACTGCAATGTTGCCTGTGCCCTCACACGAGGCTCACCGCTCGACATTGCCTCATCGGCAATAATATAACGATAACCGCCCATATCCGTTGCGACCTTTGTGGTACGAAGCATCTTAAGGTCACGCGACAAGGTGGCTTGTGTCACTATGTATCCGCGCATAGCCAACTGCTTCGATAGCTCTTCTTGGCTTCCGATGCAGTTGTGAGTCAATATATCAACTATTACGGGTAAACGCGATTTTCGTTTTTTCATTACCTTTTATCTATTAGAGACTGCAAATTTACTAACAAAAAACAAGAAATTCGCACAAATCCGCATAAAAATGCAATTATATCGCAAATTTCATTCACCTCACGTCATTATCTCACATAATGACCCTTTATTTTGCAATAATTATTGAAACAATGATTTATAGATAATCTCCGTCGCGCCAAGATTGCGATGAATGTAATCTTTGGCAATTTGCGATACATGAGCGAGCTCATCCCCATCGTTGATAAGAGGCTCTATTATTGAGCAAAATTCTTCGGCACTCGCTATCGAATAAGCTCCACCAAGCGATATCAAATCTTTTGCCTCCTTAAACTTACCGTATTTCGGGCCGAATATCACGGGCAATCCATACACTGCCGCCTCGTTGATATTGTGTATTCCGGCGCCGAAGCCGCCGCCCACATAAGCAATGTCGCCATAGCGATACAAGCTCGACAGCAAGCCGAAGCAATCTATTATCAAGCATCTGACTCCTTCAGGATTGGCCAAACCACAACTGCCGTCGGAAGGTGTTCGCATCATCTCATTGAACTCCGACAACAGCATCGAATCGGCTATCCTTGATTTCAAATCGACCAATCGCTCGGCATCAAATTCGTGAGGTGCTATAATCGCTTTAATGTTCGTCGACTGCTTATTAAACCAATCCACATATACGTCCTCGTCGGCTTTCCAACTGCTACCCACCACAATAGTGCGATAAGCACCATACTTAAACAGATCTATCTCGGGCAGATTGACTGTAGCTCGCATTATATCGGTCACGCGGTCAAATCGCGTATCGCCTGCCACTGTCACATTCGTCACTCCTATTCCATTCAACAACCGACGCGACTCTTCATCTTGCACATACAAGTGGGTATAAAACCCGAGCATACGACGGAATGTTCCACCCCACCATTTGAAAAACGATTGTGTGCGTCGGAATATCGATGAGATGATATAGGTCGGAATATTACGGCGATTAAGTTCTTCGAGATAATTACCCCAAAACTCATACTTGACAAATATCGCCATCTCCACGTTCACTATATCCAATAGTGTTCGAGCATTTTTAGCAAAGTCGAATGGCAGATAACACACGGCATCAACCTCCCGATAGTCCTTGCGCACCTCATATCCCGACGGAGAGAAAAAGGTAAGCAAAATTTTCTTTTCGGGATTCTCACGACGCAACTTTTCGATAAGCGGACGTCCTTGTTCAAACTCGCCTAATGATGCGGCATGCACCCACACATACGATGCTTGCGAGTCAATCTTTTCGCGAAGATAGTCAAACGCCGACGCCTGTCCGCGCAACATTGTCTTCACCTTATTGCTTCGCAGAGCCGCTAAGTGTGCAGCCGCGCTATATAGCGAAATCGATAGGTTGTATATGCAATTCATTGATTGCCGTCGTGTACTATTGAGTTATGACTATGCTTCGGTTTTAATATTCTCTATACCTCGGTTTATACGAGAGATGGTTTCATCCTTACCCATCAACTCTGTAATGTCGAACATGTGCGGACCTTTACACTCGCCCACCACTGTGAGACGGAATGCGTTCATCACATTACCGAGATGATAGCCTTTTTCTTCAATCCACTTCAGCACGATTTGTTCTGATGGAACCGATGTGAAATCTTCGATACCTTTCAATACCTCGATGAGTTGCGACATTATCTCGGGCATCTCGGCACTCCAACGTTTTTTCACCGCCTTAGCGTCATACTCTGTCGGAGCGACAAAGAAGAAGCGAGCGTGCTCCCAAAGGTCTTTCACGAAATTTATACGGCCTTTCACCATGCCTACAGCGCTTGCGATATATTCATCGCTGAAATCGGTTACGTTCACGCCATTTGTCTCCAAAACAGGCTTAAACAATTCGGCAAGACGCTCATTCGAAAGCGCCTGAAGATAGGTATGATTAAACCATTTCCCTTTTTCAAAAGCGAATTTAGCACCTGAGCGCGAACAATGTTCCAATGAGAACTTTGAAATTAATTCTTGCATCGACATCACTTCCGTATCATCACCGGGATTCCAACCAAGCAATGCCAAGAAATTCACTACCGCCTCGGGCAAGTAGCCCGATTCGCGATACCCCGACGACACATCGCCACTCTTCGGATCGTGCCACTCAAGCGGGAACACAGGGAAGCCGAGACGATCGCCATCGCGTTTGCTCAATTTGCCCTTTCCATCGGGCTTGAGGAGCAATGGCAAGTGAACAAATGCCGGCATCGTATCAGCCCATCCAAATGCTTCATACAGCAACACATGGAGCGGAGCAGAAGGCAACCATTCTTCGC